>JALSRF010000182.1 GCA_026984895.1 Paracoccaceae bacterium | reverse complement strand
AACGACCTCGACGGCAACCTGATCGAGGTTGCCTCTTACGAAAGGGAAACCCGGTGAAAACGCTGAAATGTATCTCACCTGTCGATGGATCGGTATATGCCGAACGCCCTGTGCTGTCATTTGAAGCTGCGCAAGAGGCCGTCACGCGGGCGCGCGCAGCCCAGACGGATTGGGCCGCGCGGCCGCTGGAAGAACGCATCGCGCTGGTGCGCAAGGGGGTAGAGGCGGTTGGCGCGATGAACGATGAGATCGTGCCCGAACTGGCCTGGCAGATGGGCCGCCCGGTGCGTTATGGCGGCGAGTTTCGCGGCTTTGACGAACGCGCCAGCTACATGGCCGATATCGCCCCCGAAGCGCTGGCCGACATCCCGGTCAGCGACGATGATGAATACACGCGCTATATCAAGCGCGTGCCACACGGCGTCGTTTTCGTGGTGGCCCCGTGGAACTACCCCTGGATGACCGCGATCAACACCGTGGCCCCTGCCCTGATCGCCGGCAACACGGTGCTGTTGAAACACGCCACGCAAACGCTCTTGGTGGGCGAACGCATGGCGCGCGCCTTTCACGAGGCCGGCATCCCCGAGGACGTGTTCCAGAACGTCTTTCTGGACCATGAAACCACCTCGGCCCTGATCGCCGCCGGCGCGTTCGACTACCTGAACTTCACCGGCTCGGTCGGCGGCGGGCGGGCGATGGAACGCGCCGCGGCCGGCACGTTCACGCCCATGGGGCTGGAACTGGGCGGCAAGGATCCGGGTTACGTGATGGAAGACGCCGACCTGGATGCGGCGGTGGAAACGCTGATGGACGGGGCGATCTTCAACTCGGGCCAGTGCTGCTGCGGGATCGAGCGCATCTATGTGGTCGAAAGCCTGTTCGACGCCTTCGTGGAGAAAGCCGTGGCGCTGACCCGCCAGCAGAAGCTGGGCAACCCGCTGGAAGCGGACACCACGCTGGGCCCGATGGCGGCGAAACGCTTTGCCGACGAGGTGCGCGCCCAGACGCAAGAGGCCATCGCCGCCGGGGCGCGGGCGCTGATCGACCCGGCGGACTTCCCGCAGGACGACGGCGGCACCTACCTGATGCCGCAGATCCTGGTGGATGTGGACAATTCGATGCGGGTGATGCGGGATGAAAGCTTTGGCCCGGTCGTCGGCATCATGCCGGTCAAGGACGATACCGAAGCGATCCGCCTGATGAATGACAGTGAATACGGGCTGACGGCGTCTTTGTGGACAAACGACATGGAACGCGCCCGGCGCATCGGCGATGCACTGGAGACCGGAACGGTGTTCATGAACCGTGCCGATTACGTGGACCCGGGCCTGTGCTGGACCGGCTGCAAGAACACCGGGCGCGGCGGCGGGTTGTCGGTGATCGGCTACCACAACCTGACGCGCCCCAAATCCTATCACCTGAAGAAACTGCAAAAGGCCTGAGCCATGACCCTGAGTGCAAACTGGTCCTACCCCAATGCCATCCGCTTCGGCGCCGGGCGCATTTCCGAAATTGCCGATGCCTGCGCCGAGGCCGGCATCAAGACGCCGCTCCTGGTCACCGACAAGGGGCTGGCAGACCTTCCGATCACGCAGGACACGCTGGACCTGCTGGAGGCCGCCGGGCTGGGGCGCGCGATGTTCGCGGATGTTGACCCGAACCCGACCGAAAAGAACCTGGAGGCCGGGGTCGCCGCCTATCGGGCCGGCGGGCACGACGGGGTGATCGCCTTTGGCGGCGGCTCGGGGCTGGACCTGGGCAAGATGGTCGCCTTCATGGCCGGGCAAAGCCGCCCGGTCTGGGATTTCGAGGACGTGGGTGACTGGTGGAGACGCGCCGACGCCGATGCCATCGCCCCGATCGTCGCCGTGCCCACCACCGCGGGAACCGGGTCCGAGGTTGGGCGGGCTTCCGTGATCACAAACAGCGAAACCCATGTGAAGAAGATCATCTTCCACCCGAAGGTGCTGCCGACGGTCGTCATCGCCGACCCGGAACTGACCGTCGGCATGCCGCCTGTGATCACGGTCGGCACCGGCATGGATGCCTTTGCCCATTGCCTCGAGGCCTATTGCAGCCCGCATTTCCACCCGATGAGCCAGGGGATCGCGCTGGAGGGCATGCGGCTGGCGCAGGAAAACCTGCCCGTCGTCGTCGCCGAGCCGGACAATATCGCGGCCCGCGGCACGATGATGGCCGCCGCCATGATGGGGGCCGTCGCCTTTCAGAAGGGGCTGGGCGCGATCCACGCGCTGAGCCACCCGGTCGGCGCGGTCTACAACACCCACCACGGCATGACCAACGCGGTGGTGATGCCCCCGGTGCTGCGCCTGAACCGCCCGGCGATCGAGACGCGCATCGCCCGCGCCGCCGCCTACTTGGGCATCGAAGGCGGCTTCGACGGCTTCTACGACCATGTGCTGAAACTGCGGGCCGATCTGGGCGTGCCGGACCGGCTGCGCGATCTGGGCGTGGGCACCGAGCGGATCGACGACCTGGTGGAAATGGCGCTGCAGGACCCGAGCGTGGGCGGCAACCCGGTGGCGATGACCGCCGAAAACACCCGTGCACTGTTCGAAGCCTGCATCTGAGGCATGTCGCGCCGGGCCGCAGGCGACACGGCTTTCAGACGCCTTGTGCCGGGCCCTGTGCTTGCGCGCCGCCAGGCTTTTCTCGTGGGGAAAGCCGGCAGATGCGGGCCTGTCAGGTCTCGATGCCGCTCCGGTTTCTCATTCATGCGGCCTGAGCTTCCAAGGCCAGGGGGCTTTTCCGGCCCGGTGCCGCGTGCCTTCGGCGCGGATTGCACAAGCCGTTGATGTCCTCGAAGATGGCCAGTTCGGCTGGCCCCGTCTTGTGATGGGGACATACACCAATATCGGATTTGATGTTGCGCAAGGCTCTGGCAGGTACGAAATCATCCAGGGGATCGGCATTGCATCGCTGCGATTTCGCGCATCCTGTCCTTCAGGCCCTTTCGCGGGCAATGCCGACTGAGCCCGGCCGGCGCGTTGAGCGGGATGATCCCGTCGGCGCGCATGTGACCCAGGAGGATCGGGCCCGTGCCTGAGACGGTGCGTCAGCCATCCGGGCGTTTCAAATTCATCCAGCAACCGCGTGAGGCTATCCTTGTCGACGGTTCTGAGCTGCTGGCCCGACCTGAGGCTGCGCTCAGCCGGCATTTCGGGATGCCGGTGACAGCAAGATGGATCACTCAGCAACAGGTCAGCCGAAGCAGGTGTTGCGCCGTCCCCTTCGTCACACCGCGCAACGCGCCGGCTTGAACGACCGCGCGTGCTTCGCAACCGACTGGACTGGAAAGAGGCAACCAGCATGCCCATCCCTGACATCACCGAGATCGGAAAGGC
>JALSRF010000181.1 GCA_026984895.1 Paracoccaceae bacterium | reverse complement strand
CGTCGGGGCTTTCCACCACCGTGCCCATGTGATGATGATAGACCAGCGTGAGCCCCTGATCGGCACAATGGCGCGCCACCTTTTCCACCTCGGCACCGAAACGCGGCCAGTCCCCGTCCGCCAGTACCGGCTTTTCGCTGATGCTCACATCGGCCCCATGGATCGCGTTCGAGGTCTCGCAGACGATCACCACCTTGCAGCCCATCGCCTTGAGCAGGTCCAGGTGCGGCTGGATTGCCTTTTTCTCGTCCTCGGCCGAGCGGCGCAGCAGCTCCAGCGAATGCCAGCCCGAAACGAAGCGCAGGCCGCGCGGCTCCAGTACCGCCTTCAGCGCCTCGGGCTCGGAGGGGAACTTGTGCCCCTTCTCGATCCCGTCAAAGCCGATCTTCGCCGCCTCGTCCAGGCATTGCTCAAGGCTGATCTCGGCGCCCAGGTTCTGGTCGTCGTCGTTCGACCAGGCAATCGGGTTGGTTCCGTAAAGGATCATGCGTCGTTTCTTTCCTTTTTCGCGGCCTCGTAGGCGGCACGCGCCTTGCGCACCTCGTCGCGTTCGGACACCTCGGGCACCGCCACATCCCACCAGGCGCCGCCGGCCTCGGTGCTGGGGTATGGATCGGTTTCCACCACGATCACCTCGACCCCGCGCCCCTTGCGCGCCGCCAGCGCCGCTTCCAGCCCGGCGACATCGCGCACCTTCACCGCACGCGCGCCCATCGCCTCGGCGTGTTTCACGAAATCGATCGCGCTGGGCACCTCGTGCACGGTGTGGTCCAGCAGGTTGTTGAACTCGGCCCCGCCGGTGGCCATCTGCAGCCGGTTGATGCAGCCGAAACCGCGGTTGTCGGTGACGATCAGCGTGAAATCCACCCCCATCATCACCGCGGTGGCCAGTTCCGAATTGGCCATCATGTAGGTGCCGTCGCCGGTAAAGCAGATCACCTCGCGCTCGGGTTCGGCCATCTTGACGCCGATCGCCCCCGGGATCTCGTAGCCCATGCAGGAATAGCCGTATTCCATGTGATAGCTGCCGGGGCGGGGGGCTTTCCACAGCTTGTGCAATTCGCCCGGCATGGTGCCGGCGGCGCAGAGCACCACCGTGTCGGGGGTGGCGGCGCGCTGCACGGCGCCGATCACCTGCATGTCGGTGGGCAGCGCGTTGGCCTCGGCCTCGGGCGCGGCGGTGACCTGGTCGGCCGCGGCGAACCAGTCGGCCTTGAGCGCCGGGTCGGGTCCGTTCCAGCGCTTGCCTGCAAGGCCGGAAGAAAGCGCCCCCAGCCCGATCCGCGCATCGCATACCAGCATGTCGGCCCCGTGCTTGGCGGCGTCATAGGGCTGGACGTTCAGCGCCAGGATGCGGCGGCCGGGGTTCCTGAACAGCGCCCATGATCCGGTGGTGAAATCCTGGAACCGGGTGCCGACGCCAAAGACCAGATCGGCGCGTTCGGCCAGCGCGTTGGCCGCCGCGGTGCCGGTCACGCCCAGGGCGCCGAAATTCAGCGGATGATCCCAGGGCAGCGCCGACTTGCCGGCCTGGGTCTCGACCACCGGGATGCGGTGCGCCTCGGCGAATGCGCGCAAGGTGTCGGTGGCGCGCGCGTAATGCACCCCGCCCCCGGCCACGATCAGCGGGTTTTCCGCGGCCTTCAGCATCGCCAGCGCGCGCGCCAGTTCACCCGCGTCCGGCTCGGGGCGGCGGATGTGCCATGTGCGCGGCTCGAACAGCGCCGCCGGGTAGTCATGCGCCTCGGCCTGCACGTCCTGACACAGGGCCAGCGTGACCGGCCCGCAGTCGGCCGGGTCGGTCATCGTGCGAAAGGCGCGCGGAAGCGCCGTGATCAACTGCTCGGGCCGGGTGATCCGGTCGAAATACCGCGAAACCGGGCGCAGCGTGTCGTTGGCCGAAACCGTGCCGTCGGAAAAATCCTCGATCTGCTGCAGCACCGGGTCGGGGCCGCGGCTGGCGAACACGTCGCCGGGCAGCAGCAGCAGCGGCAGCCGGTTCGCATGCGCAAGTGCCGCCGCCGTCACCAGGTTGGTGGCGCCCGGCCCGATCGAGGTCGTCACCGCCATCGCGCGCCGGCGGCGCAACTGCTTCGCGTAGGCGGAGGCGGCGTGCGCCATGGTCTGTTCGTTATGGCCGCGCCAGGTGGGCAGGCTGTCGCGCGCGGCATAAAGCGCTTCGCCCAGCCCGGCCACATTGCCGTGGCCGAAGATCGCCCAGACCCCGGCGATGAAGCGTTCGCCTTCTTCGTTGAACTGGTTTTCCAGGTATTTCACCACTGCCTGAGCAGCGGTCAGTCTGATGGTTTTCATGCAGCGTATCCCTTGCGGGCCTCGTCCCAGATGTTGCACAGGTCGGCAAAGCGCGTGGCCATGTCGGCCTGCGCTTGCGCCTCGGTCATATCACCTTTCAGCCAGGCGCGCGCGGCGTCGGCGAAGATCGTGCGCCCCACCGCGAAGCCCTTGACCAGCTCGTGGCGGGCGGCGGCGGCGAAGCTGGCGGCGAGATCCTCGCGCGGGGCGTCCAGCCCCAGCACCACGATGCCGCGGCAATACGGATCATGGGCGCGGATCGCGGCGCAGGTCTGCGTCCAGGCGGCGGGCGAGGTCATCGGCTCCAGCTTCCACCAGTCGGGCCAGACGCCGATCTCGTAGAACCGCTCGATGATGCGGGCGGCGGTGCCGTCATCCACCGGCGCGACCCTGGACGGGATCACCTCGAGCAGAAATTCCAGCCGGTTGCGCCGGGCGGCGGCGAACAGGCGCTTGACGCTGGCCTCCTGGCGGGCGCGCAGGCGCGCGTCGTCGTCCGGGTGATAGAAACACAGCACCTTGACCACATGCTCGCGCGGCCATTCCTCCAGCCCGCCCAGGTCGGGGCCCAGTTCGGGTTCCAGCGTCAGCGGGCGCGAGCCGGGCCATTCGGCGGGCCGGCCGATCCACAGCCCGCGCCCGGCGGCGGCATGCAGCGCCTCCGCCCCCAGCCGCCCGTCGCACAGGATGCCATAGCCGCGGCCGCCGTCGGCCACTTGCAGCGCCGCCTGCAGGCAGATCTGCTTGAAGGCGCCGATCCGCGCGGGCGTTGCGCCCTCCATTTCCTCGAACTGCATCCGGTGGTCGAAGGCGAAGACCCGCATCACCGGCCAGCGCCCGCGCCGGTTGGTGGACCAGTGGATCTGTTCGAGCGCCTCGTCCTTGCGCAGCGCCGGGGTGACGATGCCGCGCTTGAGGAAGAACTGCAGCTCGTCCCAGCTGGGATAGGCCGGGGTGCAGCCGTGGCGGCTGACCGCCAGCGCGCCGCAGGCATTGGCCCAGGTCAGCGCGGTTTCCCAGTCCTCGCCCGCCAGCCAGCCGCACAGCAGGCCC
>JALSRF010000180.1 GCA_026984895.1 Paracoccaceae bacterium | reverse complement strand
CCCGAGGACTGCACATGGATCGCCGCGCGCTGGATCACCCGCTGAAAGGCGGCCGTCGGCACCGCTTCGGAACCCTCGACATCGGTGACCAGCGTCGCCAGGTCGTTGTCGATGAATTCGACCAGCGTCTGGCGCAGTTCTTCCAGATCGACGCTGCAGGCCTGCATGACCCGCGCGGCTTCCGGTTCGTCGATCAGCGCCAGAAGCAGGTGTTCGAGGGTGGCAAGCTCATGGCGCCGCGCGTTTGCCTGTGCCAGCGCCGCATGAATTGCCTTTTCCAGGGTATTCGAAAATGACGGCACGTTGGGTGCTCCTTGATCCGGGTCGCCGGGAGAATCCTGCCGACGACAATAGCCTCTTACCCTTAAAGTTCGGTTTTATGGGGCCGGCTTCAAGGGTTTTCTGACCACAAAAAGACAAATTATTTTGACGAAATCATGATCAGGGCCGGAATTGTTGGCCGCCAGGAACGCATTCCGGCGGCTCAGAAGGCGTCTTTCTGGCGGCGAATCTCGGCGAAAACCTCGGCATCGGGCCGGTTTTCCATCCCCAGGGCGCGCTTGATTCCGGGCTGGCCGGCGCGCAGGAACGGATTGGTCGCCAGTTCCTGCGCCAGGCTCGAGGGCACCGTGGCCCTGCCGCGCGCCCGGGCGGCCTCGGTCTGTGCCGCGCGTTGCGCAAGCGCGGCGTTGTCCGGCTCCACGCTCAGCGCGAAACGTGCATTGGCAGCGGTGTATTCATGGCCCGAGAACACGCGGGTTTCGGGCGGCAGCGCCGCGAGTTTCGAGAGCGATTCCCACATCTGCGCGAACGTGCCTTCGAAAACCCGCCCGCAGCCAAGCGCCATCAGGCTGTCGCCGGTGAAGGCGGCCCGTGCATCGGCAATGTGATATGCGATGTGCCCGACGGTGTGGCCGGAAACATCCATCACCGAGACCTCGTGCCCGGCAAAGGCAAAGCTGTCGCCGTCTGCCAGGGCCAGGTCCAGCGGTGGCAGGCGGTGCGCATCGGCCCCGGCCCCGAACACGCGCGCGCCGGTGGCGGCCCGGATTTCGTCGGTCGCCTCCACATGGTCCCAGTGGTGATGGGTCAGCCAGATCTGGTCCAGTTGCCAGCCGCGCGCCTCCAGCGCCTTGAGAACCGGCGCCGCTTCGGGCGCATCCACCAGCGCGGTCTCGCCGCCGCGCGGCGCATGCACCAGAAACGCATAGTTGTCGGCAAGGCAGGGGAGGGTGACAATTTCCGGAGGCATGGCTATTCCGATGCTGTTGGCTGTATGCTTGCCCCAGAATTGCCGATTGGGACGTGCACCGCAATGCATCTGGACGTGATCGACCTGCGAAACTTCTACTATCGCACGGGCCTGGGGCGGGCGGCGCAGCGGGCCATCCGCGATCAGGTGCGCGCGCTCTGGCCCGATACCCAGGGGCAGACGGTGGTGGGGTTCGGTTTTGCCGCCCCGCTGCTGCGCCCGTTTCTGGACGAAAGCCGGCGCACGATCGCGCTGATGCCGGCGCCCCAGGGGGTGATGCACTGGCCGATGGGGATGGACAACATCTCGGTGCTTTGCGAGGAAACCGCCTGGCCGCTCGAGACCGGGCATGTGGACAGGCTGCTGGTCATGCACGGTCTGGAAACCAGCGAAACCCCGGCGCTGGTGCTTGAAGAATGCTGGCGGGTGCTCGGGCCGGGGGGGCGGATGATCGTGATCGTGCCCAACCGCGCCGGCCTCTGGTCGCGCCGCGATGCAACGCCGTTCGGGGCCGGCAGCCCGTATTCCATCATGCAGCTGGATTCGCAGATGAAAAAGCACCATTTCGTGCCCGAACGCCACCGCACCGCACTGTATCAGCCGCCGTCGCACCGGCGGTTCTGGCTGCGCACCGGACCGATCTGGGAACGGTTCGGCAACCGGATCTCCGGGCGCATCGTCGGCGGGGTGCTGATCGCCGAATTCTCCAAACGCACCCACGCGCCGACCAGGCCGGGCCTGACCGAGGCCGTGCGCCGCCCGCTCAGGGCGCTTGACGGAATCGCCAAGCCGGACGCAAAGCCGGTGTAGCGCGGCCGCTCTGTCTGTCCGGGCGGTTCTCTGCCTTCCGTGACCGCGCCTTCTGTGCCCTCCCTGTCCGCCCTGTCCGGCTGTCGTCGAGCTGTCGTCATGCTGTCGTCGGGCTTTGGCCCCGAATCCTTCGCCCTTTCTCCTGCGTCCGGGCGTATCCGGCGCCGCCCCCGGGCGCGAGGCCGAATCCCGGCCGGACCGGGGACTCCGCCCCGGGGCGCGCGGCGGTGTCCGTCGGGCGCGCATTGCCAAAAAGGTGCGTCTGCGGGCGCTATCATGTCGCATGAGGGGGTCAAAGCTGTTGCTAGGGGCAATTTGCTCTGTTACACCCACGCCGATTTTCGTGCCCAGCCTGCCGGCTGGGGAAACACCGCCCTGAGGCCCGGCCCCGCCGGGGTGCTCGGGGCTATCAGTATCGGAAGGGTGGACGTGTCCGAACCAGCTTCGATCTCGACCGGCATTGCCGAGCGCTATGCCCGGGCCGTGTTCGAGCTTGCCCGCGAAGGCAAGTCGATCAAGGCCCTTGAAGCCGACATTGCCGCGCTGGAAGCGGCGCTTGGCGACAGCACGGATCTCGTGTCGCTGATCTCTTCGCCGCTGCACACGCGCGCGCAGCAGCGCCTTGCGGTCTCGGCGCTGGCCGAGAAGATGGCGCTGAGCGACATCATGAAGAACGCACTTGCGCTCAAGGCCAGCAAACGCCGGCTGAACGTGTTGCCGCAGTTCCTGGCCGCGCTGCGCCGGCTTGCAGCCGAGGAAAAGGGCGAGGTGACCGCCGAGGTGACCGCCGCCAGGGCGCTGACCAAGGCGCAGCAGCAAAAGCTTGCCAAGGCGCTCAAGGCGAGCGTCGGAAAGAACGTGAACATCGATCTGGCCGTGGACGAGAGTCTGATCGGCGGCCTGGTCGTCAAGGTGGGCTCGAAGATGATCGACACCACGATCGCCTCCAGGCTCTCGAACCTTCAGAATGCAATGAAAGAGGTCGGATAATGGGAATCCAGGCAGCCGAAATTTCTGCGATCCTCAAGGAGCAGATCAAGAACTTTGGCAAGGATGCCGAAGTGGCGGAAGTGGGCCGGGTGTTGTCGGTGGGCGACGGGATTGCCCGGGTCTACGGGCTGGACAACGTGCAGGCCGGCGAGATGGTCGCGTTTCCCGGCGGTATCGTCGGCATGGCGCTGAACCTCGAAACCGACAATGTGGGCGTGGTGATCTTCGGCTCGGACCGCGACATCAAGGAAGGCGACACGGTCAAGCGCACCAACGCCATCGTGGACGTGCCGGTGGGCGACGAAATGCTGGGGCGCGTGGTTGACGGTC
>JALSRF010000179.1 GCA_026984895.1 Paracoccaceae bacterium | reverse complement strand
CGTTGATCTGCGTTGCCTGAGCAGCTCCAGCGCCTCGGACGCGCGGGAAAGCGCGATGCGGTGGCTGACATGCGCCCTGAGCGCGCCGGCCTCGTAGCGGGCCAGCAGTTCGCGCAGGCTGCGTTTCACCACTTCGGGTGCAAAATGCATGTAGCCGCCCCAGTAGACCCCGAGCGCCGACAGGTTCTTGACCAGCAGGATGTTGGCCGGGATGGCCGGTATCTTGCCGCTGGCAAAGCCGATGACGACCAGGCGGGCCTCGGGGCGGCAGGCGCGCATCGCCGCCTCGAACAGCGCGCCGCCCACCGGGTCGAACACCACGTCGGCGCGGCCCAGTTCGCGGACCCGGGCGCGCAGGTCCAGGTCGTCGTCGGCGCTGTCGATCAGATGGTGCGCTCCGGCGGCTTCGGCCACCGCCAGCCTCTGCGCCCCGCGCGCGACGGCGATCACCCGCGCGCCCGCCTTCGCGGCCAGTTCCACCGCCGTCAGCCCGACACCGCCCGCCGCCCCGAGCACCAGGACCGTTTCGCCGGCCTGAAGGCGCGCGCGATGAAACAGCGCCAGATGGCTGGTGCCATAGGCAACCTGAAAGGCCGCGGCCTCTTCGAAACTCATGCTGTCGGGAATCCGCAGGCAGCGCGCCGCCTCGAAACAGCCGAATTCGGCCATCCCGCCCGCGCCGGCGAACACGGCAACGCGGGTCCCGGGGCGGGGCGCGCTCACGCCGGCGCCGGTTTCGACAACCGTTCCGGCGACCTCGAGGCCAAGCGTGAACGGGGCCGGCGGAATTTCCTGATACTGTCCCGAGACCATCAGCAGATCGGCGAAATTGACCCCGCAGGCCGCGATTTGCACAAGAACCTCGCCCGGGCCGGGGGCGGGGCGGGCGATATCGCGAAGTTCGGGCGGCTGTCCGTTGCCTTCGGCCTGAAATGCCTTCATGGGGCGGCGTCCTTCCGGGTCTTGTGCGTGGCGCGTCGCGCGGTCTTGTGCCTGGCGCGTCGCTCATGGGTATCCGAACCGGCCGGCGGTTTCCAGCGCGTTGCGACACGGCTGGGCGCGTGTCGATGATGCGGCGTTCGGGGCGCGATTCGACGGGCGATTGATTCGAAATTTCCGCCGTGAAGGGGGCTGTCGCCGGTTCAACCGGTGGTTTTATTGCCCGATTGCCGGCAATTTTCCCGGAAACTTCTCGCAAGCACATGATAATAGGCGGAAAATACATATCAAACGCAACCTGCCCAAAAAGACAGGTTGAGAAATCTGGCCGATAGAACGAAACCATAATGCACGTTTAACGAATAAGGAGCTGTCGAATGAAACACCCCGTGGATGTTCATGTTGGCAAGCGCGTTCGCCACCGCCGGTGGATGGTCGGCATGACCCAGCAGCAACTGGCCGAGAAGGTCGGAATCAAGTTTCAGCAGATTCAGAAATACGAAACCGGGATGAATCGCATCAGCGCATCGCGGCTTTGGGACATTTCCGAGGCGCTGGACGTGCCGGTCAGCTTTTTCTTTGAAGGCATTGAAGAGGGCGGGGCCAAGTCCCGGGGGGCCGGATCGTCGGTTCCGGGTGACATCATGGCCGACAAGGAAGCACTGGAACTGGTGCGCTCGTACTATGCGATACCGGAAAACCAGCGCCGCCGTCTGTTCGACCTGGCGCGGGTCCTTTCCGACGCGGCCTGATCTCGGGCTGAATGCCTGCCCCCTGATGCGCCCCCTGATGCGCCCGTCGTTGCGTCGGCGCGCGGCAAGGGGGCGGCGTGGCCGTTTCCCGTGCCGTGCCGTGCGGATCGTGCTTGACCAGCCAGGAGCACCCGTTTACCCGGAGGAGCGGCAGCTCTGGCGGGGCGGGACATGGGACATCTGACAACATCGGAAATTCGCTCGGTTCTGCAGGCCGCGACGGCGGCGGCGGATGCCGCGCGTCCGGTCACGCTGAAATGGTTTCGCAACCTCGATCTGGTGGCCGACAACAAGGCCGAGCGGGGCTTCGACCCGGTGACCCGGGCCGACCGCGAATCAGAGCAGGCCCTGCGCGAGGTGCTGAGTCGCCTGCGCCCGCAGGATGCCATCCTGGGCGAAGAGCAGGCCGACCGGCCGGGCACATCGGGCCTGAGCTGGGTGCTCGATCCCATCGATGGCACCCGCGGGTTCATGAGCGGCACGCCGACCTGGGGCACGCTGATCGCGCTTTCCGATGCCCGCGGGCCGCTCTTGGGCATCATCGACCAGCCCTATACCGACGAACGCTTTCTGGGCGGGCTGGGACACGCGCAGCTGCACCATGCCGGGCAAAGCAGGCCGCTGGCGGTGCGCCGCGGGGTCTCGCTGTCCGAAGCGGTGCTGTTTTCGACCTTTCCCGAAGTGGGAACCGACGCGGAGAGGAGCGCCTTCGACGCGCTGAAGGCGCGCGTGCGGCTGACGCGCTACGGCATGGATTGCTATGCCTATGCGCTGCTGGCGGCGGGCTGTATCGATCTGGTGGCCGAGGCCGGCCTTTTTGCCTATGACGTGCAGGCCCCGATTGCCGTGGTCCAGGCCGCCGGTGGCGTGGTGACCGACTGGCGGGGGCGCCCGGCGCATGGGGGCGGGCGTATCCTGGCGGCGGCGACGCAGCCGTTGCATCAACAGGCGCTGGAAATCCTGTCGCAGGCCCCGGACGACGCCTGAGGCGCCGCGCCCCCGCGGGCTGTTCATCCAGGGGGGATAACATCAACTATGGCGTTCAAGGCCATGAAAAGGCGTACAAAACCCTTTTCATGGTCCGTCAGCCGATGGACGAAAGACGCGCCAGCGCCGCGCGCAGCCTGTCGGCCTCGTCCTGGCGTGCGGCCAGGTTTTCGCGGGTTTCGCTGACCACCGCCTCGGGGGCACCTTGCACGAATTTCGGGTTGTCGAGCCGCCCCGAAAGACCGCCGATTTCCTTTTCCAGCCTGCCCAGCGTCTTTTCCAGCCGCGCGCGCTCGGCGTCGATGTCGATGATGTCGGCCAGCGGCAGGGCGAAGGTGCCGCCCTCGACCGGCACGGTCACCGCGCCTTTGGGCACCTCGGCGGCCTCGCTCAGGGAGTCGATACGGGCCATGCGCCGGATCAGCGCCTCGTTGTTGGCCCAGGCGCGCCGCCCGGCGGCGTCCAGTTCGATCTGAAGCATGGGGATTTTCGCGCCGGCGGGCACATGCATCTGCATGCGCGCCGAGCGCACCGCCTCGATCAGCGCAATGACCCGGTTCATTTCCCGGTCGGCCTCGGCGTCCAGCAGTTCGGCGGCGGTGTATCCGGGCCAGTCGGCATGGATCAGCATCTGCGCGCGGACCGGGTCCATGGACCAGAGTTCCTCGGTCACGAAGGGCATGAACGGGTGCAGCAGGATCAGCACCTGG
>JALSRF010000178.1 GCA_026984895.1 Paracoccaceae bacterium | reverse complement strand
AGAAGCGGCGCGGCACGGGGGGCGTCCCGGGTCCGGCACAGGGAAAGGATTGGCGACATGCACAAGCTGGTGTTACGCGCGGCCCGGTTCATGGCTCTGGCGGGCGGCGCCGTTCTGGGGGCGCTGGTCGTGCTGGTGTGCCTGTCGGTCGCGGGGCGGATGCTGAACGGGCTCCTGCACGGGGCGGCGGGCGATCTGGCGCCGCATCTGGCGCGGGCGCTGCTGGGGCTTGGCATCGGTCCGATCACCGGCGATTTCGAACTGGTCGAAGCGGGCATCGCCTTTTCGATATTCGCCTTCCTGCCGCTGGCGCAGATCACGTCGGCCCATGCCTCGGTTGACCTTCTCGGCGCGGCGCTGCCGGACCGGGCAGGGCGGCTGCTGCGCCTGCTGGCCGAGATCGCCTTTGCCGGGGTCCTGATCCTGATCGCGGTGCAACTGGGCGCGGGAATGCTGTCCAAGATGCGCCACGGGGAAACGACGTTTCTGCTGCAGTTCCCGGTCTGGTGGGGCTATGCGGCCAGCCTTCCGGGGGCGGTCCTGGCCGGGGCGGTCGGCGTCTACATGACCGGCGTGCGAGGGCTCGAACTGGTGCGCGGGCGCGACATCCTGCCCGCGGCGGCGCGGCCCGGGGCGGAGGCGCAGGCGTGAGCCCGCTTGAGACCGGCCTTGCCTCGTTCCCGGTGCTGCTGGGCCTGATCTTGCTGCGCGTGCCGATCGGGCTGGCGATGTTCCTGGTGGGCTTTGGCGGGCTGTTTCTGGTGACCGGCCATGCCAGCCTGCCGCTGGCGCGCATGAAAAGCGAAACCTACACCACCTTTTCCAGCTATTCGCTGTCGATCGTGCCGATGTTCCTGCTGATGGGGCATTTCGCAACCCTTGGCGGCATGTCGCGCGCGCTGTTCGGGGCGGCGGATGCCTTTCTCGGGCATCGGCGCGGCGGGGTGGCAATGGCGGCAATCGGGGCGTGCGCCGGGTTCGGCGCCATCTGCGGCTCGTCCCTGGCAACGGCCGCCACCATGGGGCGCGTGGCGCTGCCCGAGCTGCGCCGGCACGGATATCGCGGCGGATTTGCCGCGGCCACGCTGGCGGCCGGGGGCACGCTGGGCGTGCTGATCCCGCCCTCGGTGGTGCTGGTCATCTACGCGATTCTGACCGAACAGAACATCGCAAGGCTGTTTCTGGCAGCACTTGTGCCCGGACTGCTGGCGGTGGTGGGCTATTTCCTGGCGATCCGGGTTCATGCGCACCGGCACGCCGGGACAATGGAGCGGCGCGCGCCGATGCCCTGGCGCGCAAGACTGGGCGCGCTGCTGCGGGTCTGGCCGGTGCTGGCGGTTTTCGCAACCGTCGTGGGCGGCATCTACCTGGGCTGGTTTACCCCGACCGAGGGCGCCGCCATCGGCGCGGCGGGCACCGGGCTGATCGCCCTGGCGAACGGCGGGCTGAGCCGCGCCGGCCTGATCGAGAGCATCCTTGCCACCGCGCGCACCAGCGCGATGATCTTCTTCATCATCCTGGGCGCGGCCTTCTACAACGGTTTTCTGGCCCTGACCCAGGTGCCCCGGGCGCTTTTTGATCTTGTCGCGGGGCAGGGGCTGAGCCCCTGGACGGTGCTGGCGCTGGTGCTGGCATTTTACCTTGTTCTGGGCTGCGTGATGGACAGCCTGTCGATGATCCTGCTGACCATCCCGATCTTTTTCCCGGTGATTTCGCAGCTCGACTTCGGGCTGAGCGCCGAGCATCAGGCGATCTGGTTCGGCATCCTGGTGCTGATCGTGGTCGAGGTCGGCCTGATCACGCCACCGGTGGGGCTGAACCTCTTTGTCATCCACGCGATGGACCGCACGACTCCGATCATGGAGACCTACCGGGCGGTGCTTTATTTCGTCGCCGCCGACATCGCCCGGGTGGTGCTGCTGGCGAGCTTCCCGAAGATCACGCTGTTCCTGTTGCCGGGATGATCGCGGCGCGGCCGGGCGGCACGGCAGCGGCACGGCAAAGGTCCGATAATGTAGATTATGTTATTTCCGGCAATACCCGCCAGAACAATGCCTTGCCAGGTTTTGCTGAACCCCAGCCGTTCAAAAAGCCCCCGCGCCCCTGCCGGCGCCGCCACACCCGACCGGCACACAGGTGCCGACCGGGGCGCCAGGCCGGCAAAAATCTCGACAATTCGGCCCATTCCGAACTAAAGTCGCACGAAACGGAAGGCTCCATGCATACCATCCTGATTCTGAACGGTCCGAACCTGAACCTTCTGGGCACGCGCCAGCCGGATATTTACGGCCGCACGACGCTGGCCGACATCGAAAGGCTGTGCACCGAACATGGCGCGGCA
Source organism: Paracoccaceae bacterium (assembly GCA_026984895.1). Taxonomy (GTDB): domain Bacteria; phylum Pseudomonadota; class Alphaproteobacteria; order Rhodobacterales; family Rhodobacteraceae; genus JAJRUE01. The sequence goes on along the minus strand of JALSRF010000178.1, from coordinate 1,058 downwards.
AACAAGCTGTCGGTGATCTGCAAACAGTCGAACCACGAAGGCACGCTGATCGACGAAATCCACGCCGCGCGCGGGCGATGCGACGGGATCGTGCTGAACGCCGGCGCCTACACCCATACCTCGATTGCGCTGATGGACGCGATTTCCTCGGTGGAACTGCCCGTGGTCGAGGTGCACCTGTCGAACATTCACGCCCGCGAAGCGTTTCGCCGCCGTTCGCGCATCGCGCCGGTGGCGGTCGGCCAGATCGCCGGGTTCGGTCCGCTTGGCTACAGGCTGGCCATGGACGCGCTTGTGGACATGGCAAGGAGTGGGACGTGATACTCGATTATCTGGAACGCCTGAGCGAGGCGACAACCGTTGACGAAGCCTGGACGCTGCTGATCGAAACCATGTCCGGTTTCGGGTTCGACCGTCTTCTTTACGGGTTCACGCGGTTTCGCACCGCGCGGTCCTATGGTTCGCGCGACGACGTGCTGGTGTTGTCCAATCACGACCCGGAGTATCTGAAGATTTTCATTGATGGCGGGCTGTATGCGCATGCGCCGATGGTCAAATGGGCCAATGAAAACGTCGGCGCCTGTTCGTGGAGCTGGCTTTATGAGAATTCGCTGCACCTGACCCCGATCGAGGAAAAGATCCAGGACTACAACCGCCGACACCGGATTCGGGCCGGATATTCCATCAGTTTCAAGGACGTATCGCACCGCGCCAAGGGGGCCATCGGGCTGGTGGCGCGTCCGGGCCTTGAGCAGAGCGCCGTTGACGAGATGTGGGCCGAACATGGCCGCACGATCGTGCAGATGAACAACATGGCCCATCTGAAGATCACCTCTCTGCCCTTCCCCACCGGGCGGCGTCCGCTGACACCGCGCCAGCGCGAGGTGCTGGAATGGGTCGGCGACGGAAAGACCGTTCAGGACATCGCCACCATCATGGGGGTATCCGTGGCCACGGTGGAAAAGCACCTGCGCCTGGCGCGCGAAGCGCTTGATGTGGAAACCACTGCCCAGGCGGTTCTGAAAGCGTCGTTCCAGAACCAGATTTTCGTGCTGGCC
>JALSRF010000177.1 GCA_026984895.1 Paracoccaceae bacterium | reverse complement strand
GCGGACCGAACAGGCGATCCCGGCCGAGGCGCTGATCTGGCGCGGCAGCCTGCCCTCGGTCTTCGTGCTTGAGGACGGCAAGCCCTCGTTGCGCATGGTGCGCGTGGGCTATCCGCTCCCGGACGGCCGCATATCGGTGGTGTCGGGGCTTTCGGGGGGCGAACAGGTGATCCTGAACCCACCGGCCAACCTGGTATCGGGAGACTGACGCGACAACGGCAGGAAACGGCGCGCAACCGGAAACGAACCGCCCCGCAGGCTTGCACGGGGCCCGAACACGAAAGAGGGGAGGACACCATCGCCACCGATCCGCATAACACCGCGTCAAGCGATAGCGGCCGGTCCGGGCATCTCGGGCTGGCGGGCACCCTTGCCAGGGCGTTCATCAACTCGCCGCTGTCGCCGCTGCTGCTGATCGCCTGCCTCGGGCTGGGCCTGATGGGGCTGGTGCTGACGCCGCGCCAGGAAGACCCGCAGATTTCGGTGCCGATGGTCGATATCTTCTTTTCCTACCACGGCGCCTCGGCCGAGCAGGTCGCCTCTCTGGCGACCGATCCGCTGGAACGGCTGATGTCCGAGATCAAGGGCGTCGATCACGTCTATTCCTCTTCCACGCGCGACGGCGGCATGGTCACGGTCCAGTTCGACGTCGGCGAGAAAATGGGGCCGTCGCTGGTCAAGCTGAACGACAAGATCCAGTCCAACCTCGACAAGATCCCGCCGGGCGTGTCGCAGCCGCTGATCAAGCCGAAGGGCGTTGACGACGTGCCGGTGGTGACGCTGACGCTGTGGTCGCACAGCGTGGACGAAGCCGCGCTGCGCACGCTCGGGCTTGACGTCATGCAGCGCCTGAAAGAGGTGGAGGGAACCGCGCAGAGCTTCATCGTCGGCGGGCGTTCGGATGCGATCCGCGTCGAGGTTTTCCCCGAACGCCTGGCCGGGTTCGGGATCGGGCTCGACCAGCTGGCGCAGACCATCCGCGCGGCCAATTCCGAGCGCGCCGTGGGCGATATCGAGAACGGATCCACCAGTTTTTCGCTGCACACCGGCGCCTTCCTGAAAACCGCGCGCGACATCGACAGCCTGATGATCGGCGTGCGCAACGGCCAGCCCGTCTATATCCGCGACGTGGCGCTGGTTACCGATTCCACCGACGACGCCACCAGCTTTGCCAACTATTACACCGGCCCCGCCTATGGCCAGTTCCACACCCCCGGCGAACTGGGGTTCGACGCCCCGGAACGCGCGCCCATCGGCGCCCCGGCCGTCACCATCGCCGTCGCCAAGAAAAGCGGCACCAACGGCGTGAGCGTCGCCAATCGCGTGCTCAGCTATGTGGAGCAGCTCAAGGGCAGCCTGATCCCCGACAACGTTCATGTGGAGGTCACGCGCAACTACGGCGACACCGCCAACGAAAAGGTGAACGAGCTGATCTTCAAGCTGTTCGTAGTGACCGGCGCCGTGACCCTGCTGATCTGGGTTGCGCTGGGACTGCGCGCGGCAACGGTGGTTCTGGTGGTGATCCCGGTGGTGATCCTGCTGACGGTCTTTGCCGCCTGGCTGCTGGGCTACACCATCGATCGGGTCAGCCTGTTTGCGCTGATCTTCTCGATCGGCATCCTCGTGGATGACGCCATCGTGGTGGTGGAGAACATCTACCGGCGCTGGCTTCTGGAGGGCAGATGCTCGGACAGCTGCAACATCGACGCGGTGCGCGAAGTGGGCAACCCGACGGTTCTTGCCACGCTGACGGTCATCTCGGCGCTGCTGCCGATGGGCTTTGTCACCGGCATGATGGGCCCCTACATGGGGCCGATCCCGGCGCTTGGATCGGTCGCGATGCTCCTGTCGCTTTTCGCTGCCTTCATGTTCACCCCCTGGCTGGCGCAACGCATTCGCCCGTCGATGAAATCGCTGGCGAAAGCCCAGGCAAGGGAACACCGCCAGGCCGCCTTCCTCGCGCGGCTATACGACCACACGCTGATCCCGCTGCTGCGCAGCCCGGCCCGGGCAAGGACCTTCCGGCTGGTAATGTGGATTGTCTTCTTCCTGAGCCTCGCCCTGTTCTACACCCAGAGCGTGGTGGTGAAGATGCTGCCGATGGACAACAAGCCCGAGTTCAACGTCACCGTGAACATGCCCGAGGGCACCGCCTTGCCGAACACCGCGAATGTCGTCTCGCGGCTGGTTTCCAGGCTGCAGGAAGAGCCCGAAATCACCGCGATGCAATCCTACGTCGGCACCGCAAGCCCGTTCAACTTCAACGGCCTCGTGCGCCACACCTACCTGCGCAACAAGAGCTGGATGGCCGATATCCAGGTGCAGCTGACGCCCAAGGGCGAACGCAAGCGCACCTCGGGCGACATCGCCGCCTCCGCGCGCAAGCTGCTGACCCCGATCGCACGCGAACTCGGCGCGCGCATCGAAGTGATCCAGATGCCTCCCGGGCCGCCGGTGCTGCAGACCATGGTCGCCGAAATTCACGGCCCGGATGCCGACACCCGCCGCCAGGTGGCGCGCGATGTCGAACGCATGTTCGAACAGGCCGATACCATCGTGGACGTGGACAGCTACCTGCAGGATGACTACGAAAGCTGGCGTTTCGTGGTGGACCGCGAAAAGGCCTCGCGCCTTGGCGTGTCGGTCGAGGCGATCAACCGGCAACTGGAAATGGCGCTTGGCGGTTACCGGCTGGGCGACGTGAAAAGCGAACGCGCGCTCGAACCGCGCTACATCTATCTGCAGATGCCGTTTTCGCTGCGCGGCCAGTTCGGCCGCCTGGGCCAGCTTCCGGTGCCCGCCGACAACGGCGAGATGGTCGCCCTGACCTCGCTTGGCCGCTTCGAGACCTTCCGCGTGGACGATCCGGTCTATCACAAGGACCTGCGCCCGGTCGAATATGTCACCGGCGAAGTCGCCGGGCGCCTCGGCGCGCCGATCTACGGCCTGCTGGAGATGGAAAAGCTGCTGGACGGCTACACCAGCCCCGACGGCGTGCGCGTGGACACCAATTACATCGGCCCGCCGGCAACCAGCCTGAACTCGGCCCTGGAATGGACCGGCGAATGGACCGTGACCTATGTCACCTTCCGCGACATGGGGCTGGCGTTCGGCGTGGCGCTGATCCTGATCTATATGCTGGTGGTCTGGGAATTCGGCAACTTCCGCCTGCCGGCAATCATCATGGCGCCGATCCCGCTGACCCTGATCGGGATCGTGCCCGGGCACTGGCTGTTCGGCGCGCCTTTCACCGCCACCTCGATGATCGGTTTCATCGCCCTGGCCGGGATCATCGTGCGCAACTCGATCCTGCTGGTGGACTTTTCGCGCCATGCGGTGAGTTCGGGGATGGATGTGCGCGAAGCGGTCATTCATGCCGTGGGCGCGCGCACCCGGCCTATCATCATCACCGCGCTGGCGCTGATCG
>JALSRF010000176.1 GCA_026984895.1 Paracoccaceae bacterium | reverse complement strand
CGACATCAACCTGCCCGGGCAGGCCCATGCGCATTTCATCCGCTCCGAGGTGGCGCATGGCCGCATCAAGGGGATCGACACGTCCGCCGCCGCCGGCATGCCCGGCGTGCTGCGCATCTTCACCGGCGCCGATTTCGAAGGCGTGGGCGGCCTGCCCTGCGGCTGGCAGGTGACCGACCGCTTCGGCGAGCCGATGCAGGAGCCGGCCCACCCGGTGCTGGCCCAGGGCAAGGTGCGCCATGTGGGCGACCCGATCGCCGTCGTGGTTGCCCAGACGCTGGAGCAGGCGCGCGACGCGGCCGAGGCGGTGGACATCGACATCGAGGAACTGCCGGCGGTGATCGACATGAAGGCCGCGCTGGAAGACGGCGCGCCCCGGGTGCACGACGATCTGAAAAGCAACCTGTGCTTCGACTGGGGCTTTGTCGAGGACAACCGCGAGGCCGTGGACGAAGCGATACGCGGCGCGCATCACGTGACCACGCTTGAGCTTGTCAACAACCGCCTGGTGGCCAACCCGATGGAGCCGCGCGTGGCCATCGGCGACTACGATGCCGCCACTGACGAGCATACGCTTTACACCACCTCGCAGAACCCGCATGTGATCCGCCTGCTGATGGGCGCCTTCGTTCTGGGCATCCCCGAGCACAAGCTGCGCGTGGTCTCGCCCGATGTGGGCGGCGGTTTCGGCACCAAGATCTTCCACTACGCCGAAGAGGCGTTTTGCACCTTCGCCGCCAAGGCGCTGGGGCGCCCGGTGAAATGGACCTCGACCCGCTCCGAGGCCTTCGTCTCGGATGCCCACGGGCGCGATCATGTGACCCGGATCGAACTGGCGCTGGACAAGGACGGCAAGTTCCTGGCGGTGCGCACCGACACCCATGCCAACATGGGCGCCTATCTTTCGACCTTCGCGCCGTCGGTACCGACCTGGCTGCACGGCACGCTGATGGCGGGCAACTACACGACGCCGCTGGTCCATGTGAACGTGAAGGCGGTGTTTACCAACACGGTGCCGGTGGACGCCTACCGCGGCGCCGGCCGGCCCGAGGCGACCTTCCAGCTGGAGCGCGTCATCGACAAGGCGGCGCGCGAGATGGGGATCGACCCGATCGAGCTGCGCCGGCGCAACTTCATCAAGCCGGACCAGTTTCCCTATGCGACCCCGGTCGCGCTGGAATACGACACCGGCAACTACGACGCCACCATGGACAAGCTGGAAGAGATCGCCGATATCAAGGGCTTTGCCCGGCGCAAGGCGCAAAGCGCCGAACGCGGCAAGCTGCGGGGGCTGGGCATCGCCAGCTATATCGAGGCCTGCGGCATCGCGCCGTCCAATCAGGTGGGCCAGCTCGGGGCGCGCGCGGGGCTTTACGAAAGCGCGACCATCCGCGTCAACGCCACCGGCTCGGTCACGGTGCTGACCGGAAGCCATTCCCACGGGCAGAGCCACGAGACGACCTTTCCGCAGGTGATCGCCGACATGCTGGGCATCGACGAAAGCCAGGTCGAGATCGTCCATGGCGACACCGCCAAGGTGCCCATGGGCATGGGCACCTACGGGTCGCGTTCGCTGGCGGTGGGGGGCTCGGCGATGGTGCGCGCGACCGAAAAGATCATCGCCAAGGCGAAGAAGATCGCCGCCCACCTGCTGGAGGCGGGCGAAGAGGACATCACCTTTGCCGACGGCCAGTTCAGCGTTGCCGGCACCGACAGGTCTGTGGCCTGGGGCGATGTGACGCTTGCGGCCTATGTCCCGCACAACTACCCGCTTGACGAGATCGAGCCGGGGCTGGAGGAAACCTCGTTCTACGATCCGGCCAATTTCACCTTTCCCGCCGGCGCCTATGCCTGCGAGGTCGAGGTGGACCCGGAAACCGGCGAGGTCGAGATCTGCTCTTTCGCGGCGGCGGACGATTTCGGCAATGTCATCAACCCGATGGTGGTCGAAGGTCAGGTGCACGGCGGGCTGGCCCAGGGAATCGGGCAGGCGTTGCTGGAAGGCTGCGTCTATGACCGGGACGGGCAGCTTCTGACCGGCTCCTACATGGATTACGCCATGCCGCGCGCCGGCGACCTGCCGTCGTTTTCGGTGGATCACTCCTGCCAGACGCCGTGCACGCACAACCCGCTCGGGGTGAAGGGCTGCGGCGAGGCCGGGGCGATCGGCTCGCCGCCGGCGGTGGTCAACGCGGTGATCGATGCGCTGTCGGATCTGGGGGTCAGCCATATCGACATGCCGCTCAGCCCGTCGCGGGTGTGGTCGGCCATTCAGGCAGCCAGCTGAGGAGATGGATCATGTATGACTTCGATTTCGAAAAACCGTCGAGCCTGGATGCGGCTGTCGCCCTTCTGGGGGACGAGGACGCCATGGCCCTGGCCGGGGGGCAGACGCTGATCCCGACGATGAAACAGCGCCTGGCCAGTCCGGGCAAGCTGGTGTCGCTGGCCGGCATTGCCGAGCTTTCGGGGATCGCCCGGCAGGGCGACGCGCTCAGGATCGGTGCGACCACGACCCACGCCGAGGTCGCCTCGGGGGCGGGGGACTATCCGGCGCTGGCGGCGCTGGCCGCGGGCATCGCCGATCCGGCGGTGCGCAATCGCGGCACGCTTGGCGGCTCGGTCGCAAACAACGACCCGTCGGCCGACTATCCGGCGGCGGTGCTGGGCTCGGGGGCGACGATCAGGACAGATCGGCGAGAGATTGCGGCCGATGACTTCTTTCAGGGCATGTTCGAGACCGCTCTGGAAGACGGCGAGATCATCACCGCCATCGACTTTCCGATCCCGGATGCCGCGAATTATCAGAAGTTCAAGCAGCCGGCGTCGCGTTTTGCGCTGGTGGGGGTTTTCGTGGCGAAATTCGCCGATGGCGCGGTGCGCGTGGCGGTGACCGGCGCCTCGCAGGAGGGGGTTCACCGCTGGCGCGATGCGGAAACCGCCCTGAGCAGGGATTTCCGCAGCGATGCGCTGATGGACCTGGACGTGGCCCCGCTCAACATGATCGAGGACATTCACGGGAGCCGGGACTACCGCGCGCATCTGGTGAAGGTGCTGACCCGGCGCGCGGTCGAGGGCTGCTGAGCCGGCGCGCCGCGCCCCCCGGGGCGGCGGCGTGCGCCGGTGGCGATGGTGCGCGCAGCAGGCGGCGGTGCGCCTGAAGATCGCCGGTGAAGATCCCCGGTGAAGATCGCCGCGCGGGCCATGGCCCGGCCGTGAGAGGGCGCCAGAGGGAGAGGGCGCCAGAGCGCGCCGGGCAAACGCCGGGACAGAAGGAAACGGCCGCGCGCGCGGCCGGACAGGGGCGCCCCGGTGCGGGTCTTCGCGCGCCCGGGTCGTGACGCGCCCGGCAGCGGCGCCCGGGTGCGGGCGGGGCTGGTGCGGGGCTGGTGCGGGCGGGGCCGGTGCGCACCGCTCAGCGCTCCTTGCG
>JALSRF010000175.1 GCA_026984895.1 Paracoccaceae bacterium | reverse complement strand
TGAACGGCAGTGGTTCCGGGATGAAATGGTGCCCAGGAGAGGACTCGAACCTCCACGTCCATACGGACACTAGCACCTGAAGCTAGCGCGTCTACCAATTCCGCCACCTGGGCAGGTGTCGTGAGGCCGCGAAATAATAGCCTCCCCTGCCGCTGTCAACGCATTTCAACCTTCGTTTGCGGAATTCTTTGCCCCGGCCGCCGGGTTCCGCCACCGCGCGATTGCTTCTTGCCTGCCGCAGGGCCCGGCAGTAAACCTTCTGCATCGGACAACCCGGGAATCTTGTCATGGCGAAAATCGTTACAGTGTTCGGCGGCTCGGGGTTTCTCGGCAGATACGTCGCGCAGAGAATGGCCCACCGCGGATGGCGGGTCCGGGTCGCGGTGCGCCGCCCCAACGAAGCCATCCAGGCAAGGACCTACGGCGCCGTCGGACAGGTGGAACCCGTGATCTGCAACATTCGCGACGACGCTTCCGTTGCCGACGCACTGAGCGGTGCCGATGCCGCCGTGAATTGCGTTGGCATCCTGGTGGAAGCGGGCAAAAACACCTTTGACGCGGTGCAGCATCTCGGGGCGGACCGCATCGCCAGGACGGCACGCGCACAGGGCGTGCGCCGCCTGGTCCATGTGTCGGCAATCGGCGCCGACCCCAGCGCGAAATCGGGCTATGCGCGCTCCAAGGGCATGGGCGAAGCGGCGGTCATGGGGCACTGCCCGGAGGCGGTGATTTTGCGGCCCTCGGTCATGTTCGGTCCCGAGGACCGGTTCTTCAACCGGTTCGCTGCCATGGCCGCCCGCAGCCCTGTCCTGCCGCTGGTGGGCGCGCAGACCCGGATCCAGCCGGTCTATGTCGATGACGTCGCCAGAGCGGCCGAGGTCGCCCTGACGCAGGACGTGCCGGGCGGCGTTTACGAACTGGGCGGCCCGCAGGCGCAAAGCCTGCGCGCATGGGTTGCCCTTGTGCTCGGGGAAATCGGGCATCGTCGGTGGGTTGTGAACCTGCCGTTTCCGGTGGCTCATGTCGGGGCGTGGTGGCTTGATCTGGTTCAGAAGATCACTCTGGGCCTGTTCGTGAACAACATCCTGACCCGTGATCAGGTCAGGCTGCTGAGAACGGACAACGTGGTGGGGCCGGACGCCCGCGGCCTTCGGGAACTTGGCATTCAGCCGGCGACGGCGGCATCGGTCCTGCCCGACTACCTGTGGATGTATCGGACGGGCGGGCAATACGCCGCAATCAGGGAGTCCGCCAGAAACCTGAAGGTGTGAGCGGACGCCAGGGCGCGGCGGGGCGTCGCCGGCGCCATCGGGCCGATTGCCGGGGCCGTGCCGATCCGGCCGGTTTCAGCGCGCGCGCAGGCCCCTGTTCCTGGCCGGAGAGGTTCTTGCAAGTGGCGCGCTTGCTGACAGATCGGCCATAAAGGTCAAAAGAACTGACATGAAACGACGTATCTTCGGCATATGCAGGTGCTGCGCCGGGGGTTTTTTGTAAATCAGGTCAGCAATACTGCCTTTTCTTTTCCGCACCCAGCCGTTAAACGGAGAGGCCGGACAATGCGGGATGGAAAGATGGCGAAACAGCCGATGTTGAAATTTGTTGCCTTCGACAGGGACATGCCGCAAAAGCGCATGCCCGACGAGCGTCGAGGAGACTTTCACGAAATCTATGCCGAGTTTGCCGAAGCCAAGGCGCGCGAGCAGGCCAGCCGCTGCAGCCAGTGCGGCGTGCCCTACTGTCAGAACCACTGCCCCTTGCACAACAACATACCGGACTGGCTGCGCATGGTTGCCACCGGGCGCCTGGAAGAAGCCTATGCCCTGTCGCAGGCCACCAACACCTTTCCGGAAATCTGCGGGCGAATCTGTCCCCAGGACCGCCTGTGCGAAGGCAATTGCGTGATCGAGCAGTCCGGCCACGGCACCGTGACCATCGGCGCGGTCGAGAAATACATAACCGACACCGCCTGGGAAAAGGGCTGGGTCACGCCGAACACACCGGCCGGCGAGCACAGCCAGAGCGTGGGCATCATCGGCTCGGGCCCCGCCGGGCTGGCCGCCGCGGATGTGCTGCGTGCGGCCGGGGTGCAGGTGACGGTCTACGAACGTTCGGACAGGGCCGGCGGGCTGCTGATGTATGGCATCCCCGGTTTCAAGCTGGGCAAGGACGTGGTGCAGCGGCGCATTTCCCAGCTGGAACAGGCCGGCGTCCGGTTTGCCCTCAACACCGAGATCGGAAAGGACCTTGGCCTTGACGCGCTTCGCGAGATGCACGATGCGGTGCTGATCGCGACCGGTGTCTATGCCTCGCGCGATCTGAACCTGCCGGGCAGCGGCGCCCGGGGCATCGTCAGGGCCATCGACTACCTGGTTGCCAGCAACCGGAAAGGCCTGGGCGACGCGGTGCCCGAGTTCGACTGCGGCACGCTTGATGCCCGGGGAAAACGGGTGGTGGTGATCGGCGGCGGCGATACCGCAATGGACTGCGTGCGCACGGCCATACGGCAGGGGGCGAAAAGCGTAAAGTGCCTCTATCGGCGGGATCGGGCCAACATGCCCGGCAGCCAGCGCGAAGTGCGCAACGCCGAGGAAGAGGGCGTCGAATTCGTCTGGCTGGCGGCCCCCAGGGGGTTTGCCGGAAATCCGGTAGAAGGCGTCCTGGTGCAGCAAATGCGCCTGGGCGCGCCCGATGCCGGCGGCCGGCGGTCGCCCGAGCCCATCGAAGGTGCGGAATATACGGAACCGGCGGACATGGTGGTAAAGGCGCTTGGCTTCATGCCGGAAAACCTGGCCGCGCAATGGGGCGTCGAAAGCGAACTGGAAACCACCGACTGGGGCACGATCCGGGCCGATTTTCGCACCCATGCGACCAGCATGGAAAGGGTCTGGGCCTGTGGCGACATCCAGCGCGGCGCGAGCCTGGTCGTCTGGGCAATACGCGACGGGCGCGAAGCCGCCCGGGCGGTTCTGGATGAACTGCAGCTTGGGGGCAGCCTGGCGGCAGAGGAGTTGCGATGACCACGGCCACCGGAAAATGCATGTGCGGTGCGGTCAGCTTTACCGTGACGCAGGTGCCGAAAACCTACGGCATCTGCCACTGCGAAATGTGCCGTCGGTGGACGGGCTCGGCGCTGCTCGGGGTCAGCGTTCCCACCGAAAGGGTGGCCTGGCACGGGCGCGAACATGTCGCCACCATCCAGAGCTCGGACTGGGCCGAGCGCGCCTGGTGCACGAGGTGCGGAACGGGCCTTTACTATCGGGTAACCGAAAGGAACCAGTGGTTCGGCGCAACCGAAATTCCCATCGGGCTTTTCGATGATGCCGACGGATTTGCGCTGGAAAACGAAATCTACATCGACTGCAAGCCGGACAGTTATGCCTATGTGGGCGAGGGACATGTCAGGCTGACCCGGCACGAATGTATCGAGAAATTCAGCCGCCTGGGCGAAAAC
>JALSRF010000174.1 GCA_026984895.1 Paracoccaceae bacterium | reverse complement strand
CGTCAGCCAGGCGTTGGCGCCCTGCTGGCGGTCCAGCGTTACCGTCATCGGCTGAAACCGCTCGCCCTCGATGCTCAGCCCGCGGCGAAGCGGCTCCAGCGCCGCCTCGTCGGGGCGGCCGTTGACGCGCACGCGATACCGGCGCAGCCAGCCGGTCGAAGGCAGTTCCAGGCGTCGCTTGATGGCGCCGTCATTGGTGAGCAGCAGCAGGCCTTCCGAGTTCAGATCCAGCCGGCCGACCGACAGCACCCGCGGCAGGTCGTCGGGCAGGGCATCGAACACGGTTGCGCGGCCCTTTTCGTCGTGCGTGGTGGTCACCAGGCCGGCGGGCTTGTGATACAGCCACAGCCGGGCCGGTTCGGGCTCTGCCAGCGTTCTGCCGTCCACCGCGATCCGGTCGGCGTCGGTGACGTTCAGCGCCGGGCTGTCGATCGGCCGCCCGTTGACGCTGACGCGCCCGGCCTCGATCATGCGTTCGGCCTCGCGGCGGCTGGCCAGCCCGGCGCGGGCAATCACCTTGGCGATGCGCTCGCCTTTTGGGGGGAGGGTGCTCATGCCTTCGCCATAGCGCGCGCGCCGCCAAAGGGAAAGCCACTTGGCAAGACGCCCGCTTCGCGCCATCACACAGGGATGAGATTCACGACCCACATGGACGCCGCCCTTGCCGAAGCGCGCGCGGCCGCCGGGCGCGGCGAGGTGCCGGTGGGCGCGGTGGTGGTGTCGCCCGCGGGCGCGGTGGTGGCGCGCGCCGGCAATCGCACGCGCGAACTGGCCGACCCCACCGCCCATGCCGAACTGCTGGCGCTGCGTGCCGCCTGCGCCGCGGCCGGCTCGGAGCGGCTGAACGGGCATGCGCTTTATGTCACGCTGGAGCCATGCGCGATGTGCGCCGCGGCCATCGCCCATGCCCGTATCCGGCGGCTCTACTACGGCGCGGCCGACCCCAAGTCGGGCGGCGTCGCCCATGGGGCGCGGGTGTTCGAACATCCGCAAAGCCACCATGTGCCCGAAATCTATGACGGCATCGGCGCCGCGGCGGCCGAGGCGCTGCTCAGGGATTTCTTTCGGGCGCGGCGATAGCGCGCCAGTAGTCGCGCAGCTCGGGGTAGTTCCAGCGGGTTTTCAGCGGCCCGTAGACGATTTCCGTGCCATCGGCGATCCGGGCCAGCTGCTTCGGCTTGGTGGCGCCGCCCATGTAGGTCAGCGCGACCCGGCGCGCCCGCTGCCGGCGCACCCACGGCAGCGCATCGCGCAGCGCCGACATGCGAAAGCCGAAGGTCATGTAGCTGTCCTGGAATCGTGCCGCCAGGCTGGACGGGAACACCCTGAGCGTGCGGCGCGCGGCGTGGCTGATGTAGCGGTCGTCGGCGCGAAAGGCGCTGTGCAGCGCTTCGCCGGTTGCCCGGGCGCGGGCCAGCGCTGCGGGATAGTCCCGCCGGAAGCGCTCGGCCAGGAAATGGTAGTCCTCGGGGTAGAAGGCCATCACCGAACTGTTGGCGAAATAGTAGGCTTGCGGGGCGATGCGGTGCAGCAGGGGGCGCAACCTCCAGGTCTGGACGTAGTGGTTGGGCAGCATGTAGAGCGCGCGCCTGCGATCCAGGCAGGCGGCCAGGCGGGCGACATCGCCATGCACGCTGGTGTCCAGGTCGAAATAGAGCGTCCTGAGCCCGCCCGCCAGAAGTCCCGGCGCGAAGACCGAAAGTTTCGCGAAACAGCCCGGCCCGGTCATCTGTTCGAAGCTGATGCCGAGTTCGGCAAAGGGCATGGGTTCGATCGACGGGTCCAGGCCGCTGGCGTCATCGGTTATGCACACCGGGCGCAGGCTCTGGCGGGTGTGGCGGCGGATCGCGGCCAGCAGCCCGTTCACCTCGGCAACGCCGTAGGCCTTTCCCCATTTCACGAAAACGATCTGAATCATCTGTCCGTCCGGTGGCAGCCCCGCTGCCGCCCCGCTGCTGCCCTGGTGCTGCCCTGTTGTCCTGCCGCCCCGCTGCCCTGTTGTCCCGCTGTCCTGCTGTCCTGCTGTCCTGCGGCCGCGATTAGCATGGTTCCGGCACCGCGCGCACCCCCGAAGTGGCGTCCCGGTTGCCTTTTCGGGGCGGCGCCGGCCCGAACGCCCGGCTGCGCGGGCCGGCTCACAAGGCGATCGCGTCAAGCACCTGCGGTTCGATCACCCGGACCCCGGGCAGCGCCCGGGCCAGGGCGTCGGCCGATTGCTCCAGGATCGGGAAGGTGCGGTAATGGCACGGGATCACGGTGCGAAAGTCGAAGAAGGTTTTCGCCGCATATGCCGCGCGCTTCATGTCCATGGTGAAATGGCCGCCGGCGCACAGGATGCCGATATCGGGGTGGTGCAGGTCGTTCAGAACGCCCATGTCCGCCATCACGTCGGTATCGCCGCTGAAATAGATGGTGTGGCCTTCGCCTTCGATCATGAAGCCGCTTTCGTGGCCGGCGTAGACCGGGCCGTCGGGCCCGTCCACCGACGAGGAATGGCAGGCGTTGACCATGGTCACGGCCACGGTGCCAAGCTGCAGCGTGCCGCCGGTGTTGAAGCCGATCACATGCGCGCCCTTGTCGCGCTCCCACCAGGCCATCAGATCGTATGTGCCGGCAATGGGGGCGCCGGTGGCCTCGGCAATGGCCAGCGCATCGCCGGAATGGTCGCCGTGGCCGTGGCTGACCAGAATGTGGGTCGCGCCCTCGACGGCCTCGGCGCGGCGCGCTTCGGGAAACATCGGGTTGCCGGTCAGCCACGGATCGACCAGCAGAACCTGATCTCCGATCTCGATGCGAAACCCCGAATGCCCCAGCCAGATGATCTTCATCGCCATTCTCCCCATTTCTCCCATGTGTCTTCCAGATGCCCGCGACATGCCCGCGATGCGGCCCCTGCGCCCGTCTGTTCGCCTGTGCGTGCGCCTGTGCGGGTCGCCTGTGCGTGCGCCTGTGCGGGCGCGTGTGCGCCCCTGCGCCCGTCTGCGCGCGCGCTGGCGGGCCGGCAGCGCCAGCAGCGCCAGTCTAACGCCGAAATCGGCGCCGCCACAACAGCGTGGCTTGCCCATCCCGGCACAGGGCGCTAAATGCGTTGCGGTCAAACCAGGGGAATGCCCGATGTCGATCGACGTGAAAACCGCGGCCCATGTGGCCAGCCTTGCCCGCATCCGGGTCGAGGAAGAACGCCTGCCGGCGCTGGCCGGGGAATTCAACACCATCCTCGGCTTTATCGATCAGTTGAAAGAAGTGGATGTCGAAGGGGTGGCGCCGATGGTCTCGGTCACGCCGATGCGGCTGAAGCGGCGCGCGGATGTGGTCACCGACGGCAACATGCCCGACAGGATCCTGGCCAATGCGCCCGACGCGCGCGAGGGCTTCTTTGCGGTTCCCAAGGTGGTGGAATGATGAGCGATCTCAACCGGTTGAGCATTGCCGAGGCGCGCGATGCGCTGCGCA
>JALSRF010000173.1 GCA_026984895.1 Paracoccaceae bacterium | reverse complement strand
CGATGTTCACGCACCACAGCCCGGCCATGGCATCGAGAATCTCGTTGCCGTCCGAATCGACGATGACCGCGTCCCTGGCCCCGGTGATGACGCGCGCGCCTTTCGCCGCCAGATCCGCATCCGCCGTGAACGGGTGCATGTGGTGGGCTGCGTCCATCGCCTGGAGCTCGTCGGTGGGCGGATGGTTGGTGATCATGTTCATGGCCGGTATCCTTTTTCGGGCGTTGTCGGTGGCGACGCCTGCGAGATGCGTTCAGACGTTCAGAAGAAGGTGCTGGCGCTCCCAGGGCGAAATCTCGCGCTGGAATTCAACAAGCTCGGCCCGCTTGATGGCCGAATACAGCTGGCAGAACTCTTCGCCAAGGACGTTGCGCAGGGTCTCGTCCGCTTCGAATGCGTCCAGCGCCTCGTCCAGGTTGCGCGGCAGCACGGCCCCGTCTTCGTAGACTTCGCCCTGTGCCTCGGGGCGCGGCTTTTCCTTTTGCAGGAGTCCGAGCAGCCCGCACGCCAGGCTGGCCGCGATGCTCAGGTAGGGGTTCGCATCCATGCCGATCACGCGGTTTTCCACCCGCCGCGCCTGTGGCGCCGAATTCGGGATGCGCAGGCCGGTGGTGCGATTGTCTGCGGCCCATTCGAGGTTCACCGGGGCACTCATCCCCGCGGTGAATCGCCGGTAGGAGTTCACATAGGGCGCCAGCAGCGGCACTGTCGAGCCAAGGTATTTCTGTGAGCCGCCGATGAAGTGAAGAAAGGCCTCGGACGGGGCGCCGTCGTCCGAGGCGAAAATGTTTCGGCCTGTCCGCAGTTCGACCACGCTCTGATGCAGGTGCATGGCGCTGCCCGGCTCGTCGCGCATCGGTTTGGCCATGAAGGTCGCGAAGGTGCCGTTCTTCAGGGCGGCCTCGCGGATGGTGCGTTTGAAGTAGAAGACCTGATCCGCCAGATCGAGCGGATCGCCATGCAGGAGGTTGATTTCGATCTGCCCGGCTCCGCCTTCCTGAATCAGTGTGTCGATCGACAGGCCCTGTGCCTCTGCATAGTCGTAAATCGTGTCTATTACAGGCCCGTATTCGTCAACTGCCACCATCGAATAGGCTTGCCTGCCGGCGCCGCGCCGCCCGGTGCGCCCGACCGGCGGCTCGATCGGTTCGTTGGGATCGACATTGGGTTTGACCAGGTAGAACTCCAGTTCGGGCGCGACCACCGGTTTCCAGCCGTTGTCCCGGTAGAGCGACAGCACCCTTTTCAGGACGTTCCGCGGTGCCACGGCAACCGGTTCGCCATCGCGCGTTTCCAGATCGGCGATGACCTGCAGCGTCACGTCATCCGACCAGGGCGCCGCCGCCGCCGACCCCATGTCCGGGTGCAGGGCGATGTCTTTTTCCATCCACTGGTTTTCGATTTCGGCAAGATCGACATAGTCGCCGGTGATGGTCTGGTAGAACAGCGAGATCGGAAGAAAGAAGGTCATCTGCGGGCCGAACTTGTGCAGCGGCATCGATTTGCCGCGCGACATGCCCGCCAGGTCGGGAATGATGCATTCGACCTCTTCGATGCGCCGCCCGTTCCGATAGTCGCTGAACGCTTGCGGAAGCGCGTCTATCCATTCTGACGTGGTCGCTCTGGACACGGGATCACCGGATTTGGGGACTGAAATCGAGTTGTGGTCAGAATATGATCAAATTTACCCCTGTCAATCTCAATCGCTCAGGCCATTTCCGGCAGCGCGGACCGGATCGACGTGTGCCCCTGCTCGATATCCTCGCCGATTGCCTCTGCGGCGGCACGGGCGTCGCCGGCGCGCAGGGCGGCGATGGCCTCGTCGTGCTTGTCCGGCAGGTTCGCTGTCCCGCGGCGCCCGCAGACGACCCGCAGCGACGGCCCGACTCGAAGCCACAGCGCATTGGCGATCTGGAGCAGGACCGGCGCCCCGGCGTGTTCGTAGATGCCAAGATGGAAGCGGTGATTTTCCCTGAGATAGGCACTGATATCACCATTTTCGATTGCCGCATTCACCCGGTCGTCGATACAGCGCAGCCGGTCGATATCGGCGGCGGTCAGCCGGGGTGTGGCAAGCCGGGCAAGCTGCGGCTCAACGGCTTGCCGGGCAAAGGAAATCTCGTCCAGAAGGCCAACCGACAGCACCGGCACGGCAATGCGCCGGTTGCCCAGAAAGTCCAGCGCACCTTCGGCGGTGAGGCGGCGCAGCGCCTCGCGAACCGGGGTCATGCCGACGCCGAGGTGTTCGACAAGGCCATGGATGGTAACAGCCTGTCCCGGCGCAAGTTCTCCGTAGAGAATCATCTCTCGAATGCACCGGTAGACGCGCTCGTGGATCGGCAGCTTGCCTTTCCCCGTGCCGTCCCTGCCAGCGGTGATGTTCCTGCATACGGTCAAGATCTGTCCTGGCAACAGCAATATTCAGGGTCCGAGTGAAAACTCCTTGTTGCAAAAAGTCAACTTTTTTGATCAAATCCGGGCAAGGGCCGTGAATGGCCTGCCACACAGGGAGAAACAAGATGAAGAAGTTCTGGCTGCCGCTTGCGCTCACCGCTTTTTCGGCCGGCATCGCCGCGGCGGAAGAGGTGCGCGTTTACAACTGGTCCGACTACATCGACGAAGCGCTTCTGACCAAGTTCCAGGAAGAAACCGGAATACACCTTGTCTACGACGTGTTCGACAGCAACGAGGTGCTTGAAACGAAGCTGCTTGCAGGCGGTTCGGGCTATGACGTGGTGGTGCCGTCCGGTTCGTTCCTGCAGCGCCAGATCCAGGCCGGGGTTTTTCAGAAGCTGGATTACTCGAAGCTCCCCAATGCCAGGTACATGTGGGACGTGATCAAGGAGCGCACCGCGATCTATGACCCCGGGAATGCCTATTCGATCAACTACATGTGGGGCACCACGGGCATCGGCGTGAACGTGGACAAGGTGAAGGCCGTGCTTGGCGACGACGCGCCGGTGGATTCGCTGGCCCTGATCTTTGATCCGGCCAACATGGAAAAGCTGGCCAGTTGCGGCGTCCAGTTTCTGGATGCGCCGACCGAGCTGGTGCCGGCGGCCCTGGCCTACCTGGGCGAGAACCCCGACAGCCACGACACCGACGTGCTTGCCAAGGCCGAGCCGGTTCTCACGGCCGTGCGCCCCTATGTGCAGAAGTTCCACAGTTCGGAATACATCAATGCCCTGGCCAACGGTGACATCTGCGTGGCCTTCGGCTGGTCCGGCGACGTGCTGCAGGCGCGCGACCGCGCGGACGAGGCCGACAACGGCGTGAACATTGCCTATCACCCGCCCAGGGAAGGGGCGCTGATGTGGTTCGACCAGATGGCCATTCCGGCGGATGCGCCCAACCCGGACGGTGCCCACAAGTTCCTGAACTTCATGATGGATCCGGCCAATATCGCCGCCGCATCGAACTATGTCTACTATGCGAACGGCAACAAAGCATCGCAGAAG
>JALSRF010000172.1 GCA_026984895.1 Paracoccaceae bacterium | reverse complement strand
CCCGCGCCCTGGCGAAACGGATCCGCGGCGCGCAGGTCGGCCATGAGATCGCGCGTTGCCAGCAGGTTGCCGATGTTGGCGCGCGACATGGCCCGGCCGTCGTGGCCGAGAACGCGCGCCCCGGCCTCGAGGCATCTTGCGGCAAGGGGAATGTCGGCGGTGACCACGATATCGCCCGCGCCCGCGCGTTCGGCGATCCAGTCGTCGGCCATGTCCGGCCCCGCGGGGACGAAGACCGTTTCCACCAGCGGGTTGGCCGACGGGCGCAGGCCGCCGTTGGACACGAGGACAAGCCTGGTGCCGTGGCGCGTCGCCACCCGCTCGGCCTCGGATTTGACCGGACAGGCATCGGCATCGACATAGATTACCGCCAAAGGGCCTCGCCGTGAAAGGACAGGTGATCTTCCATGAAGGAGGCGACGAAGAAATAGCTGTGGTCATAGCCCGCCTGCATGCGCATGGTGCCCGGCTGCCGGCGGGCGGCCATGGCGGCGGCAAGGGTTTCGGGGCGCAGCAGGTCGAGGAACTGATCGCTGCTGCCCTGATCGACCAGAACCGGCCCGTCGAAGCCGCGCTGTTCCATCTGCACCGAGGCATCGTGCGCCTGCCAGGCGGCTTCGTCATCGCCGAGATATGCGGCCAGTTGCTTGCGCCCCCATTCGGCGCCGGTCGGGTTGCAGATCGGCGCGAAGGCCGAGACCGAGCGAAACCGCCCCGGCAGGGCCATCGCCAGGGTCAGCGCGCCGTGACCGCCCATGGAATGGCCGGTGATCGCCTGGCGCTCGGCATCCAGCGGGAATTCGCGGAAAAGCAGCCCGGGCAGGTCCTCGGCCACATAGTCCCACATGCGGAAATGCGGTGCCCAGGGTTTCTGCGTGGCGTTGACATAGAAACCGGCCCCCTGGCCCAGGTCGTAGGCCTCGTCATCGGCGACGCCATCGCCCCGGGGCGAAGTATCGGGAAAGACCAGGGCCACGCCCTGTTCGGCGGCCCAGCCCTGCGCGCCGGCCTTTACCATCGCGTTTTCGTGGGTGCAGGTCAGGCCGGAGAGATACCAGAGCACGGGCACCGGCCCGTCGCGGGATTCGGCGGGCAGGAACAGGCCGAAGGTCATGTCGGTGCCGGTGGCCGCGGAAGCGTGCGAATAGACGCCCTGCACCCCGTCGAAGCATCGGTTTTCGGATATCGTCTGCAATGTGGTGGTCATTCTTTCTGCCTTGCCTGGGTGTTGGTGGTTCGGTCGGATGAGCTACATTGTGCCGCTTGCCCAGGCGATCGCAAGCGAAACCGTCAGGATCGATGCCACCGTGGATACCAGGATGGTGGCGGAAACCCTTTGAGGGGCGACGCGGTAGTGCTGCGCCAGGATATAGACATTGCCCGCCACCGGAAGCGAGGCCGCGGCGATGATCACGCCGGCGGTGAAGCGGTCCACCGGAAAGAGCGCCAGCGTGGCAACGGCAACCGCTGCCGGGTGGAGCGCCAGCTTGCACAGCGACAGCCAGGCGGCCAGGCGCAGGCGCTCGGTCGATTTTCCGGCCAGCGAGGCGCCGATTGCAAACAGCGCGCCAGGCGTCGCCGCGGCGCCGAGAAGCTCCAGAAACCGGGCCATCGGGTCCGGGATCGGCAGGCGCAGGGCCGACCATCCAAGGCCCAGGACAATGGCAACGATCATCGGGTTCCGAATCAGGCCAAGGCCGACCGTGCGCAGCACGCCCGGTGTCATCCGCCCGTCCCGCGCCCCGGTGATCAGGATCACGATCAGGCTGCCGAACACGATCAGGTCGGTGGACAGCACCAGCATCACCGGGCCGATTGCCGCCTCTCCCATCAGCAGGGCCAGCATCGGCAGGCCGAGGAATCCGACATTGCCGACGACGGCGCACTGGGCCTCGATCGCAGCTTCTTGCAGGCCGCGCCGGCGGATCAGGGCAACGCCGGTTGCAATCAGATAGACCGTGCTCGAAGCGGCCAGATAGGCGCCGACCGCCGTCCAGTCCAGGATGTCGTTCAGTGCAAGCCGGGCGGCAAACCGGAAGATCATCGCCGACAGCGCGAAGTAGAAGACGAAGCGCATAAGCTGTTCGGTCGCCCGCGGCGAGAAGAAGCCGCTGCGCCCCGCGCCGAAGCCAAGGGCGATGATCGCGAAGAACGGAAGCGTCTGAAGGAAGATGGCCAGCATCCGGGCCGCTTAGCACGGCGCCGTGCCTTTCGCTAGCCGCCGCCAATCAGCGCGCCGGCGGCAAAGACCAGCGCCCCGCCCAGGACCACCTGGAAGGTGGCGCGCAGGAACGGCGTCTGCATGAACCGGTTCTGAATCCAGGCGATGGCCCAGAGTTCGAAAAAGACCACGGCAAAGGCAATGAATGTCGCGGTCCAGAAATCCGCGATCAGGTAGGGAAGGGCGTGCCCCAGCCCGCCCGCGGCGGTCATGAGGCCCGAGGCAAGACCGCGTTTCAGCGGAGAACCGCGCCCGGACAGTTCGCCGTCGTCGGAGGCGGCTTCGGTAAAGCCCATGGAAATGCCCGCCCCGACCGAGGCGGCAAGCCCGACCAGAAAGGTCGTATGCGTGTCCTGGGTGGCAAAGGCGGTGGCGAATATGGGCGCCAGCGTGGAGACCGAGCCGTCCATCAGCCCGGCCAGCCCCGGCTGCACCCAGGTCAGGACGAACTGGCGGTGGGCAAGCTGGCTTTCGCTGTCCAGCGCCTCGGGGTCCAGCTGGGTGCGCTCCAGCTCTTCGGCCCTGCGGGAATGTCCGGCCTCGGCGGCGGCAAGATCGCCCAGCAGCTTGCGGGTGTTCGCGTCGGTGGTGCGTTCGGCGGCCTTGCGATAGAACCGCTCGGCGTCGCGCTCCATCAGTTCGGCTTCCGCGCGGATGCGCTCCAGGCCGAGGTTTTCCATCAGCCAGACCGGCCGCCGGGCGTAATAGCCCGAGACATGTTCGCGCCGGACAAGCGGGATCACGTCGCCGAAGCGTGCCTTGTGCAGGTCGATCAGCCGCTGCCGATGGCCGTCTTCCTCGGCGGCCATTTCGTCGAAAATGCGTGCGGTCTCGGGGAAATCCGCGTGCAGGCGCTGGGCATACTGCCGGTAGATGCGGGCGTCGTCCTCTTCCGAGGAAATCGCAAGCGCCAGGATTTCCTGTTCGCTCAGGTCGGAAAAGCGCTTGCGGCTGGTGACTCCGGGGATCATGTCTGGCTCCGATTTAGAATCATTCCAGATTAGCCGAACCGCGGGAATGTTCAAGCGGGCCGTGCCCTGCCGCCTGCCCGGTTGCCCGCGGGTGGCAATCTGTGAAATGATGCAGCGCGCATGACGACGGCGGGGGTGGACGTGGACACGGCATCGGATGAGGGGACGGCCTTTCGCGGGCGAAAGTTCGACCAGGTGATCGAAGGGGCGCGCCGCGTGTTCCTTGCCGACGGGTTCGAGGGCGCCAGCGTGGATGCCATCGCCCGGGCCGCGAACGTTTCCAAGGCAACGCTTTACAGCTATTTCTCCGACAAGCGGAAACTGTTTATCGAAGTGGCCCGCCTGGAGTGCCAGCGCCAGGCGGAACAGGCCAGCGCGCGCATAGACACCGACGCCCCGGCGCAGGAGGTGCTGCGCGCGGCGGGCCACCAGATGATCGGCTTCATGCTGTCGGATTTCTCGCAACGCATCTACCGCATCTGCGTCGCCGAAGCCGAGCGTTTCCCGGAACTGGGTCAGCAGTTCTATGCCTCGGGGCCGCAACTGGGCGTGGATGCGCTGAGCGCCTATTTCGCCCAGGCCAGCACGCGCGGAGAACTGGCGATAGCAGATTACGAGCACGCGGCCTGGCAGTTCATGGGGCTGTGCAAGGCCGGCCTGTTCGAAAAACGGGTGTTCGGGGTGGACGACGAATTTTCCGCCGAAGAGATCGCGCGCGTGGTGGCGAGCGCGGTCGAAACCTTTCTGGCGCGCTACGCGGCCTGAGAACCGCCCGCGCGGGCCGGCGCATCCGCATCCGCATCCGCACCCGGCCGGAGGCCGTCAGTCAAGCCGGCGCACCTGCATGGCATTGCCTTCGCGCCGGGATTCGAAGCGCTTCAGTTTCGTCAGCAGTTCGCTGAGCTTGCGGCAGCCGTAGGTGCGGGTATCGAAATCGGGATGCGCCGCGGTGATGGTCTGGCCGAGCTGGCCGAGATGATACCATTCCCCCTCCGGGTCAAGCTTGTCCATTGCGGAAATCACCAGGCGCTCGGCGTCGCGCAGCGCTGCCTTTCCGGCATCTGACGGCGACGCGGCGCGGCTTCCGGCCTCATCCTCGATGATGTTTTCGAGAAAGATGAAGCGATTGCACACGTTGCGCAGCGATTCCGGCGTCTTGCGTTCGCCGATGCCGATGACCTCCAGCCCGTTTTCGCGGATGCGCGCCGCGAGCCGGGTGAAATCGCTGTCCGACGACACCAGCACGAAGCCCTCGAAGCGGCCCGAATGCAGAATGTCCATCGCGTCGATCACCAGCCCGATGTCGGAAGCGTTCTTGCCGGTGGTGTTCGAGGTTTCCTGATAGGCGATCAGCCCCAGGCTGCGCACCTTTTCGCTCCAGGGCTTGAGCCGCCCGCTGGACCAGTCGCCATAGACGCGACGCAGCGCCGGTTCCCCGAAAGAGGTGATTTCCTTCAGGATCGGCTGGGCATATTTCGCCGGGATGTTGTCGGCGTCGATCAGGACCGCGAACAGCGGCAGGCGGCGCTCGCTCATTCCGGCAGTTCGTCCGCCGAGGCGATGACCTTGCCCAGCAGCCCGTATTCCAGCGCCTGCGTCGTGTTCAGCCAGAAATCGCGCATGGTATCCTTGCGGATGCGTTCCGCGCTCTGGCCGGTGGCCTCGGCGAACATCCGGTCGAAGCGCTCGCGCATCAGGCGCAATTGTTCGGCCTGGATCTGCATGTCGGTGGCGGTGCCGCCGATTCCGCCCGAGGGCTGGTGCAGCAGAAACCGCGTGTTGGGCAGGCAGAAGCGGTTTTCGCGCTCGGCCCCGATGAAGATCAGCGCGCCGGCGCTGGCCACCCAGCCCGCGCCGATGGTGCGCACCGTGGGGCGGATGAAGCGGATCATGTCATGCACCATGTCGCCGCTTTCCACATGCCCGCCGGGCGAGGAAATGAACAGGTTGATCGGATCGTCCCCGGCCTCGGCCAGCGCCAGCAGGTGGGTCACCGTCTTTTGCGCCAGCTTGTCGTCGATCTGGCCGGCGATGATCACGTTGCGGCTCTTGAAGAACAGCGAAGAGATTTGCGCCGCGCCTTCCTCCTTGTCCTTTTCCCTGTCGTTTTCCTTGCTGCTCAGCGTGCCGAGGTTCATCCGTTGTTTCCTTTGTGGTTGCGCATATCGCCCGGGGGCGCTGTCCGGCACTTAACAGCCTGCGCTTCAGAATTCCACCACCGCGCGGATCGACTTGCCTTCGTGCATCAGGTCGAAGCCCTCGTTGATCTGATCCAGGCTCAGCTTGTGGGTGATCATCGGGTCGATCTCGATCTTGCCCTGCATGTACCAGTCCACGATCTTCGGCACATCGGTGCGCCCGCGCGCGCCGCCGAAGGCCGTGCCACGCCAGACCCGGCCGGTCACCAGCTGGAACGGGCGGGTTGAAATCTCGGCCCCGGCCGGCGCCACCCCGATGATGATGCTTTCGCCCCAGCCCTTGTGCGCGCTTTCCAGCGCGGTGCGCATGACGTTCACGTTGCCGGTGGCGTCAAAGGTGTAGTCGGCGCCGCCGCCGGTGAGATCGACCAGATGCGCCACCAGATCGCCGCTCACCTCGGACGGATTGACGAAATCGGTCAGGCCGAAATGGCGGGCCATCTCTTCCTTGGCCGGGTTCAGATCGACCCCGACGATCTGGTCGGCGCCCGCCAGGCGCAGCCCCTGGATCACGTTCAGCCCGATGCCGCCCAGCCCGAAGACGATGGCGCGGCTGCCGATTTCCACCTTGGCGGTGTTGATCACCGCGCCGATGCCGGTGGTGACGCCACAGCCGATATAGCAGATCTTGTCGAACGGCGCGTCCTTGCGCACCTTGGCCAGCGCGATTTCCGGCAGCACCGTGTGGTTGGCAAAGGTCGAGCACCCCATGTAGTGCAGGATCGGCGTGCCATCGAGCATGGAAAACCGGCTGGTCCCGTCCGGCATCAGCCCCTTGCCCTGGGTCTCGCGGATCGACTGGCACAGGTTGGTCTTGGGGTTGAGGCAATACTCGCATTCGCGGCACTCGGGCGTATAAAGCGGGATCACGTGGTCGCCCGGCTGTACGCTGGTGACGCCTTCGCCCACCTCCAGCACCACGCCGGCGCCCTCATGGCCGAGGATCGCCGGGAACAGCCCCTCGGGATCGGCGCCCGAACGCGTGAATTCGTCCGTATGGCAGATACCTGTCGCCTTGATCTCGACCAGCACCTCGCCCGCCTTCGGGCCGTCGAGGTTGACCTCCATGATTTCAAGGGGCTTTCCGGCTTCAAGTGCTACGGCGGCTCTGGTACGCATGGTTGTTCTTCCCTTTTGATGTTTCGCGCAGTCTAGCCGGCGGCGCATGTAAATCAATACGGGGACACCGATGCCGGCAGATATTGGCACACGGGTGGGGACTCGACTCTTCCATGCGGGTTTCGTAGTCTGGAACAAATCAGGAACACAGACAGCGGCAACCCATGCCAGGGCGACGGATCATGTCCTTGTGGTTCCCCCGTTTGGGGGCCGAGCGGCTGCTTCGGCAGTCGCACGGGCTGGCGGTGGGGCCGCTGGCGGTGGTGCAGGATCGGGGCAACATGCAGGTGCTTTCCAGCCTGTCGGCCGAGGCCGAGGCCGAGGGGCTGTGCCGGGGGCAGCCACTGCGCGATGCGCAGGCGATGTGCCCGGCGCTGGTCACCCGGTTGCGCAATCCCCAGGCCGAGCGGGCCTTTCTGGCCGGGCTGCGCCGCTGGGCCGGGAAATATTCGCCCTGGGTCGGTGAGGAACCCCCCGAGGCGCTGGTGATCGACATTTCCGGCTGCGCGCATCTGTTCGGCGGTGAGGAGGCGCTGCTGCGCACGGTGCAGGCGGACTGCGCCGCGCTGGGCGTGACGGTCTGCGCCGGGGTGGGCGATACCGTGGGGGCGGCCTGGGCCCTGGCGCGCCATGCCGGGCAGCCGGTGCGCGCCGTGCGCACGGGCGATGCCATAGAGCAGGAGGCCCGGGCGAGCCGATCGCGCGCACGCAGGCGGCGCGGCCGGGAGCGGGGCCGGGAATGGGGGCGGGAATGGGGCCGAGAGCGGGACGGGGCGATCCCGGCCCAGCCCGGGGCACAGGAGGAGGAGCACGCCACCCGTATCGCGGCGCCGGGGCAGATGCGCGCGGCGCTGGCGCCGTTGCCGGTGGCGGCGTTGCGCCTGTCCGGCGCGGCGGTGGAAATGCTGACCCGGCTGGGGTTGCACCGGGTGGAAGACCTGATGGGAATGCCACGCGCAGCGCTGGCCCGGCGCGCCGGTGCCGACGTGACGCGCCGGCTGGATCAGGCGCTGGGGGTCGAGCCCGAGCCGGTATCGCCGATCCGCGCCGCGCCGCGCTTTGCCGTGCGCCTGACCCTGCCCGAGCCGATCGGGCTTCAAAGGGATATCCTGGCCGGGCTCGACCGGCTGTTGCCGGCGCTGGGCAGGCGGCTGCACCGCCAGGGGCGCGGCGCGCGGCGGGTGCGGCTGCACCTGTTGCGAACCGATCAGACCATGCAGTGGGTCGAGGTCGGACTGGCCCGCCCCTCGGCCGACCCCGACCGCATCCGGCCGCTGCTGGCGATGAAGCTGGGCGAGGTGGACGCGGGCTTTGGCATCGACGTGCTGCGCCTTGAGGCGGTGCAGAGCGAACCGATCCACGCCCGCCAGCACAAGGGCCACCTGGAAGCGGCCAGCGAGGCGGTTGCACGGCAGCGGGTGAACACCGGGCTGGACGAACTGATCGGTCGGCTGGGGGCGCGGATCGGGCTGGAGCGGATCACCCGGCTGCACCCGGCCGAAAGCCACCTGCCGGAAAAATGCGCAACCCGGCTGGCGGCGGCCTGGTCCGAGCCGGCCGGGGGCAATTGGCCGGTGCCGCCGACCCCGCGCCCGCTGCTGCTCTGGCGGCCCGAGGCGGTCATGGCCGATGACAGGCCGGCATTGCCGTTGCGCTTTCGCTGGCGCGCGCGGCGGTTTGAAACAAGGAGCGCCATCGGGCCCGAGCGAATCGCGCCGGAATGGTGGCTGGACGATCCCGACTGGCGCAGCGGGGTGCGCGACTACTGGCGGGTGGTCACGGCAAGCGGCGAGCGGCTGTGGCTCTACTATGCCCACGGCGGCGCGGTTTCGTCGGGGTGGTTCTGCCACGGGCTGTTTGCCTGAGGGGGCGGCTCTGCCTTCCGGGGGCGCGACACGATCGGGCCGTTTGTCCCAGGCGCAAAGGCGCCGGGCCGGCTCTCGAAATGTCCGCCACGGGTCACAGTCCGGCCCGAAGCGAGCGGGCGGTGGCGCAGGTGATCGCACCGGCGGTGGCCAGCGCGTGTCCGCGCCCGCGGCAGGCCTTCGCCGCCGATGGTTTTCCGATCGCGCACCTCCGATCGCACACATCCGACCGCGCACAGCAGCCAGGGAAATGATCGGCTTGCCGATGCGCCGAAGGCCCGGCTTGCGCGCATTGAACATGAAAAGCTCCTTGGCTATCATCGCCTGCATGCGTGGACGGTGCCCGACATGACGATGACGAGGCGAGCCCTGCTTGGGGCCGGTGCCTTGGCAGCGAGTTGCGGGATATGGCCAGCCAGGGCGGCCAGGCCGTTCCGGCTGGGGCTGACGCCGGTTTTTCTGGACAACGACGCCGCGGTGATCGAGCGGCTCCGGGTGGCGCTGGCGGGCGCGCTTGGCACCGCGGTCGAGATGGAGCAGCGCCGCACCTACAAGGAAGTCACCGAAATGCTTCTGGAAGGGGCGCTGGATGCCGCCTGGCTGTGCGGGTATCCCTACCTGCAACACCGCGACGCGCTGTCGCTGGTGGCGGTGCCGGTCTGGAACGGCAAGCCGCTCTATCGCTCCTACCTGATTGTGGGCGCCGGGGACGATGCCGGTTCGCTTGCCGACCTCAAGGGCGACGTGCACGCCTTTTCCGACCCGGATTCGAATTCCGGCTATCTGGTGACGGCGTCCGATCTGGCGATGAAGGGGCTGCGCGCCGAAGAGTTCTTTGGCCGGACGATTTTCACCTATGGGCACCGCAACGTGGTGCGGGCGGTGTCCTCGGGGCTGGTGCGTTCGGGCAGCGTTGACGGGTATGTCTGGGAAGCCCTGGCCCGGATGGAGCCCGCCCTGACCGCCGGCACCAGGGTGATTTCGCGCTCGGAATGGCTGGGGTTCCCGCCGGTCTGCGCCCGCAGCGACCGGATCGGGGACAAGGATGTTGCGCGTTTTCAGAAGGCGGTGCTGAATTTCGGCGCCAGCGCTGCCGGCCGGGCGGCGCTGGACCTGTTGCAACTTGACGGCATGACCCGGGCAACGCCGGCCCTGTTTGACGGGATCGCGCGGCGCATGCAGATCCTGAACAGCCTGCGGTGATGGGGCTCTGGCGCAACCTGTCGCTGTCGCTGCGGGTGCCGCTCTTGGTGGTGGTGCTGATGGTGTCGGTCGGCATCATCGCCTCGCAACAGGTGCTGGCGCAGCTGGATCGCCACCAGGCGGCGCGCATCCGGGAACTGGCGCGCCTCCATGTCGAGGCACTGTCGGTCGCCCTGGGGCCGCATGTTCTGCGCAACGATATCTGGGAGGTCTACGACACGTTGAAACGGGCCGCCGGTGCCTCGGATGGTCGCCGCACGGTGTTTTCGGCGGTGGCCAATGAAAACGGCAAGGTTCTGACCGCGACCGAGCCGCGCCGGGCCCCGGTGGACAGCCCGATCTCGGCGCTCAGCGCCGGGGCGCAATTGCCCGGCGAGCTGTCGATCAGTTCGACCGCGCCGCGCGTCCGCCTGCTGGCGCCGCTGGTCTATCAGGGACGCGAGGTCGGGCAGATCCTGACCGAGCTTGATATCTCGGACCTGGTGGCGGAACGCAACGCGACGCGGCGTTTCCTGCTGCTGGGCAATGCGCTGGCAACCGGGTTTCTGGCGCTTGTGGGATACCTGGCGACGCGGCGGATGCTGATGCCGATCACCCGGCTGGTCACCTGGATGCGCAATACCGAGGGCGCGCCGCGGCCGATCCCGGACGAACAGGTGCCCGCCGGCGACAGCGAGCTGGCGCAGCTTGTGCAGACCTATAACGACATGGTCTGCGCGATCGAGGCCAAGACCGATGCCGAGCGCCGCCTGGCCGAACGCGAGCGCTTCGTCAGCCTCGGGCGGTTGTCGTCGTCGCTGGCGCACGAGATCAACAATCCGCTGGGTGGGCTGCTGAATGCCGCCGATACCATCCAGCAATACGCCGACCGCCCCGAGGTGGTGCGCCAGTCTTCGGAACTGATCACCCGGGGGCTGAAGCATCTGCGCGACGTGGCCAAGGCGACGCTGGATCAGAACCGGCTGGACCGGAGCGGCGCGCCCCTCAGCCCCGACGATTTCGACGATCTGCACCTGTTGATCGGGCCCGAGGTCTCGCGGCGCATGCAGGCGCTTGACTGGCAGATAACCGCCGGGGCCGCGACCCTGGCCGCCTTTGCTTCGGCGCCCGTGCGCCAGATCGTGCTGAACCTCTTGCTGAACGCGACCGAGGCCGCGGGCCGAAACGGGCGACTGGGCCTGAATGTCGCGGTCGGGGATGGCCACCTCTGCCTGTGCATTTCGGATTCGGGGCCGGGCCTGTCGGAGGCGGCCTGCGAAAGGCTTCTGGGCACCGGCCACACCCAGCCCGGCGGCGGGGTCGGGCTGCGCCTGGTGCATGATCTGGTCACCCGGTTGAAGGGCCGCATCCGGCTGGATCGCCGTGACGCCATGACATGGATCAGGATCGACCTGCCGATCCCCGAACAGCCGGAGGCGGGCGCGTGCTGAGGGGGGTGCGCATCGCCCTGGTCGAAGATGACGAGTTCATGGGCGGCTCGCTGGTGCACCGCCTCGAACTGGAGGGGGCCGAGGTGATCTGGCTGCGCCAGGTGGGGCGGGCCTTGGGGGCGCTGCGCACGCCGCGCGCGCCGATTGACGTGGTGGTCTGCGACATCAAGTTGCCCGACGGCACCGGCGAAGAGCTGTTCAACCGGTTGTGCGAAACCGCGACACCGCCGCCGTTCCTGTTCATCACCGGCCATGGCGGCATCGACCAAGCGGTGCGGCTGATGCGGGCGGGCGCCGCCGACTATGTGACCAAGCCCTTTGACATGCCGGTGCTGCTGGAACGGCTTTCCAGCCTGGTGATGCGCACGCCCCAGGACGCGTTTCCCGCCATCCTGGGGGTGTCGCCGGCGGCGCGGCGCATCGAGGAACTGGCGCGCGAGGCGGCCAGGCAGGACCGCAACGTGCTGATCATCGGCGGGCCGGGCACCGGCAAGGGCGCGCTTGCCCGCCATATCCACGACCAGTCGGAAAGACGCGCGGCGCCGTTCATCGCGCTCAATCTGGCCCGCCAGGCCGATGCGGCGCAAGAACTGCTGGGCGCGGACGGGGCGCTGGCCCGGGTCGGAGAGGGCACCCTCTACCTTCACGCGCTGGCGCATCTGCCCGAGGCGGCGCAGGCCGGGCTGATCGAGGCGCTGGAGCGAGGCTTTGCCGGGCGGATCGTTGCCTCTTGCGGGCCCGAGATCACCGCGCTGCGCGCCGGCGGGGATATGCGCACCGAGGTGATCTACCGGCTGGACATGGCGGAAATTCCGGTGCCGCCGCTGAGCCAGCGCCCCGAGGACGCGGTCTGGCTGATGTCGATCCTGTTCGAACAGATGAATGCGCGGCGCTCAGAGCCGCTTGCCGGCATCAGCCGGCTGAGCGAAGAGGCCGTGCGGGCCCATGACTGGAGCGGCGGCGGCCGCGAATTGCGCGCGCGTCTGGCCCAGGGGATGGCCAGCGCGCCGGGGCCGATGCTGCAACCGGCCGACCTGTTTCCCGAACGCATCGCCAGCGCGCCGGGGCCGGTCACGCTTGCCCAGGCGCGCGAAAAGGCCGAGCGCCAGCACATCATCGACGTGCTGGAACAATGTGGCGGACAGGTCGGAAATGCGGCGAAAATCCTGAACGTGTCGCGCACCACGCTTTGGGATCGGATGCAGAAATACGGCATCGGGCGGGACACCGGCTAGGCCGCTCTTTTTCGGCAGCCTTGCCGGGCATTTCGTGTTCGGATTTCTGAACACGTCAAGAAAATAAATAAAAACCGTTAGTTAATCGAGATCACCGGCGGGGATTTCCGCTAAATCTGCGCCCGCGAATCCCTATCCTGAAGCCATCGGGACCAAAGGGAGGACTCAGCAGATGAGATGCAAGAACCTGGTAGACGCTGGCCGCCGACAGTTTCTGCGCGGCGGCGCATTGGCCGCAGCCGGCGCCGCCGCCGCCACGGTGACGGCGGCACCCGCCCAGGCCGCGCCCACGAATGCGCAGGTGGATTACCCGTCGAACCGGCTGGCGAACATCGCCGACCTTGCGGTGAACGAGCCGCTCGACATCGAATACCCGGATGCCGACAGCCCCGGCGTTCTGCTGAAACTGGGCACAGCCGTCGAAGGCGGCGTCGGCCCCGATGGCGATATCGTCGCCTTTTCGGTGCTCTGCCCGCATCTGGGGTTCTCGATGTCCTACAACGACGGCGACCGCACGCTGAACTGCCCGGGCCATTTTTCGCGCTTCGATGTCGAGGCCGGCGGCCAGCAGGTCTGGGGCCACGCCACATCGAACGTGCCGCAGTTTGTCCTGCGCGTTGACGACAAGGGCGACATCTATGCCGAAGGCGCAACCGACCTGATTTTCGGTCGTCCGTCGAACGTGCTGTAAGGGGAGGGAAAACCATGGCTTACAAACGACAGATCGACCGCCTGCCGATCCCGCCGAAGGATGCGAAGGTGCACAATGTCACCTGCCATTACTGCATCGTCGGCTGCGGCTACAAGGCCTATACCTGGGACCGCAACAAGCAGGGCACACCCACCGACAACGCCTTTGGCGTGGACCTGAGCGAACAGCAGGGCGCGCTGGGCAAATGGGTGGCGCCGGCGATGTACAACGTGGTGAAACAGGACGGCCGCGACGTGCACCTGGCGCTGGTGCCCGACGAGGACTGCGTGGTGAACTCGGGCCTCGTGTCGATCCGCGGCGGCCGCATGGCCGAAAACCGCCCCTCGCGCGTGACCGGCACCCAGCAACAGCGCCTCACCGATCCCATGATCTGGCGCAACGGCACCTGGCAGCCGACCAGCTGGGACGACGCGCTGGATCTTGTCGCGCGTGTGACCGCGCGGATCGTCACCCAGGGCTCGGAAGACGACCTGGTGGTGTCGATGTTCGACCACGGCGGCAGCGCCGGCGGGTATGAAAACACCTGGGGCACCGGCAAGCTCTATTTCCAGAGCATGAAGGTGAAGAACTGCCGGATTCACAACCGCCCGGCCTACAACTCCGAGGTGCACTCGACCCGCGACATGGGAATCGGAGAGCTCAACTACAGCTACAGCGACTACGAGGTCACCGACACCATCGTGATGGTCGGCGGCAACTCGCTGGAAACCCAGACCAACCTGTTCCTCAATCACATGCGCAAGGGGCTCGAAAACGGCGCGCGCATGGTGATCGTGGATCCGCGTCGGACCGTTACCGTCAATGCGGCCGAGGAAATCGCCGGCAAGGGAAACGTGCTGCACCTGGCGATCGAGCCCGGGTCCGACATGGCCCTGTTCAACGCGATTCTGACCCAGATCGTGGACAAGGGCTGGACCGACGGCGATTTCATCGACGCGTCCACCTATCGCGACGGCGAGGCCGTGGCCATGGACAGCGCCCATCCGGCCGGTCTGGGCAGCCTCGAATATGCGATGAAGACCTGCCGCACCTCGGCCGCCGAGGCCGCCAAGATCTGCGGCGTTTCCGAGGCCGATATCGTCAAGGCCGCCGAATGGATCGCCAAGCCGCATGAGGATGGCAGTCGCCGCAAATGCGTCACCTGCTATGAAAAGGGCGTGATCTGGGGCAACGACAACTATCGCACGATCGGCGCCATCGTGAACGTCTCACTTGCGACCGGCAATATCGGCCGCGAAGGCGGTGGGTGCTGCCGGCTGGGCGGCCACCAGGAGGGCTACTATCGCCCCTCGGACGCCCATGTGGGCCGGCCCGCCACCTATGTCGACCAGTTGCTGATCTCGGGCGGCGGCAAGGTCCACCACATCTGGGCCTGCGACCACTACAAGACGACGCTCAATGCCGCCGAGTTCAAGCGCGAACACCGGCGCCGGTCGAACATGGTCAAGGACGCCATGGACGCCGCCGCCACCGGCACCCGCGGACAGCAGGTCGAGGCGATCGTCGCGGCGGTCAACGCGGGTGGTCTGTTCGTGGTAGACGTGGACATCATCCACAGCCAGATCGGCCAGAACGCCCATGTGATCCTGCCGGCGGTCGAGGCCAACGAGATGAACCTCACCTCGATGAACGGCGAACGCCGGCTGCGGCTGAGCGAGAAATACATGGACCCGCCGGGCACCGCCAGGCCCGACTGCCTGATCGCCGCCGGCATCGCCCGGAACATGGAGCGCGTGTTGCGCGAGATGGGGCACCATGCCTATGCCGACCAGTTCAAGGGCTACGACTGGAAAACCGAGGAAGACGCCTTCATGGACGGCTACCATCAGGGCAACCCGGACGTGACCTACGAGCGCCTGCGCGCCATGGGCAACAACGGGGTGCAGGAACCGGTGATCGGCTATGAAAACGGCAAGCTGATCGGGGTCGAGCGCCTTTATGCCGACGGCAAGTTCGACCGCCACGGGCGCGACGACAAGAAGGCGCTGTTCTGTGCGGCGGGCTGGCGCGGCTGGCAGGCGCCGGGCAAGGCGCAGGAACAGGCCAGCCACAAGTTCTGGATCAACAATGTGCGCGCCAACATCTTCTGGCAGAACCAGTTCCTGGATCAGGACAACGACTTCATCCAGGATCGCTTCCCCTATCCGTTCATCGAGATGAACCCGGACGACATGGCCGAATTGGGCCTGAACCCTGGCGACCTGATCGAGATCCACAACGAGAACGGCGCAACCCAGGGCATGGCCTATCCCACCGATACCGCGCGCCGCGGCCAGGTGGCGATGGTGTTTGGCTCGCCGGCCGGCTCTCAGGGCAACGTGGTGAACCCCGGCGTGAACGAACTGGTCCTGCCGGACTACAAGCACACCTGGGGAAATATCCGCAAACTGGCGGATGCGACACCGCAGGCCAGGGCGGTCTCCTTCAAGTCCAAGGAATACACATCCTGACGCCCCACTCACACGGCAGGGACGGGCGGCCAGCAGGCCGCCCGTTTCACGTTGCGGACCTGTGCCCGGGCTTTCACGCGCACCCCTGGCAGTGGGCGAATGGCGGAGCTTGCGGAAATTCGGGGTTGCGTAACGGCCCATAGTTCCATAATTCATGAATTATGGAATCTACTGCATCTATTACCATTTTTGCCGCACTGGCGCACCCGGACCGTCTGGCCGTCGTTCGACTGTTGGCCCGGCGCGCACCCGACGCAATGCGCCCGGCCGAAATCATGGCCGCATTGGCACTGAAGGCGAATACGCTGTCAAACCACCTGTCGACGCTGAACGCCGCCGGGCTGCTTGAACGCAGACGATCCGGGCGCAACCTGTTCTACGCGGTCAGGTTGCAGGCCATCGGCGCCCTGGTCGAA
>JALSRF010000171.1 GCA_026984895.1 Paracoccaceae bacterium | reverse complement strand
CGCGGGAACGGGCGTTGCGGGAACGGCGCTGCCGGGGCGACGGTCTGCCGGATCGCAAGCGCTGCCGGGGCGGTGGTCTGCCGGGGCGTCAACGCTCCAAGCCGGCGCCACGCCGGCGCCACGCCGGCGCCATGTCATCCATCGCCCGGCCGGGAAGCACAACGCCGGCGCGCGCCTTTCGCGCGACATTCTTCCTTCGGATGGCGACGCGAAGCCTGCCGGCAGGCATGCCTGCCTGCCGATCGCCTTCGTGCGGCCCGCTTACCCGCCTGTCAGGCTGTTGTGGCTGCCGTCGCAAAACGGCGCGTTGTCGGTCTGCTTGCAGGTGCAAAAGAACTTCTTTCCCGATGCCTCGGCGGTCCATTTCACCGGCGTGAAATCGGTGCCCTTGTGGCTGCCATCGCAAAACGGCTGCGATTTCGAACGCCCGCAGGCGCACCAGAAATAGCTCTTGCCCGCTTCGACATCCACCGCAATGGGGGCGGTGCCGGCGGTTTCTCCCTTGGTCATGGCTTTCTCCCTTCTGTCTGATCCTGCTTGCCGATCTGATCTGGCCTGGCGATCTCGCGTCCCGACGTCGCGTCCCGGTCCTGATTCTGCGGCCCGCTTTCTCCGGTCCTGATTCTGCGGTCCTGCAACATCCGGTCCCGAGCGCGCCTTCTAGCACAGCCGCCGTCTGCTTCTCCAGCGTATTCCTGGCCCGGCGTCATCATGTCGCCGTGCCCGCGCGTGATGCGGGCTTGCATGCAACGGCGCAGCGCCCCCGGCGCCGGCCCTTTCAGGCGCCATGGGCGGGGCGGACAGGCTGTCCTGGCCGGCCGGCAGCGGGAACGGGGGCGCCGGGCATGGCTCAGCGCATCTTGCACAGCAGCGTGGTCGCATCGATACCGGCGATGCGCCCGCGCCCGCTGCCCGGTGCGGCGCAAAGCTGGTTGTCAAGCACCTCGCGCAGGAACAGCTCTGCCCCCAGGTTGGTCAGGTGGCCATAGTCAAGCGTCAGATAGTCGCCCGCGCTTGTGCGGTAGGAACACCCCGGCGCAAGCGCGCAGAAGGCCGCATCCGAATTCACCACCGCGGCGCCGAAGCGTGCCGCCAGGGCGGGCAGGAACGGGGCCCCGGGCGCGGCGGCCGAAAACGCGCGTTTCAGCCTGGGCGAAACCGGGCCGCCGAACATCGCCTCCTTGTAGAGCAGCTGGTTGCGTCCCGGGTATTCCGGGCGCGGCGTGAACAGCACCACGCGCCAGCCGCCCCGGCTCCAGTATGCCAGGGTTTCGCCAAGCAGCGCTTCGTTCCATTCGTCGGGCAGGGTGCGGTTGGTGATCCAGATTTCGCGCACCGACGAGACCAGAGAGGGGCTGGCCAGCACATGGTCGAAAAACTCCCGGCAGGCGGGCGACATGTTCGACGGCACGATCTTGCAGCCGGCCCCCACCGCCTGCACCGGTTCGTAGCCGAGCCGGCGCAAACCGGTCGCCAGATCGGTAGACAGGCTGTCGCCCATGACGGCAATGGGCACGGGCCGGCGTCCTGTGGGTCTGGCGTTGCGCGCATAAGGATCGCAGTCGTGCCACTGGCTGCGCCATTCGTACACCGGCCAGACCTGGCATCTTTCCGGCGAAAGCGCGTTCCTTTCAGCGATGAAGCCCTGCATCAGTTCCTGCACGGGCGCAACCGAGGCCTGCGTGCGCGGCTGCACCAGGCCCGCGCGTTGCGAAAGGCCGATCCCCACGAACAGCAGCGAGACAACCGCCGCACCGGCAAACAGCGCCGGGCGCGTCAGCAGGCCGGGCCGCCCCGCGCGGGCGCGAAACGGCGCCTCGACAAGGCGCCAGGAAAGCCACGCCAGCGCAAGGCTTGCCAGCCCGAGCAGCCCGTAGACCGCCGCTGTCGGCGCCTCGTACATGCGCAGCCGGGCAAAGGCGAACAACGGCTGGTGCCACAGGTAGGCGCTGTAGCTGATCAGCCCGATCCCCACAACCGGCCCCAACGACAGCAGCTTCCCGGCCGAGGTCTCGGGGCGGGCGAACAGGATGAACAGCACCACCCCGGACACCGGCAGCACCGTGATCAGGCCGGGGCTGGGGCTGAGCCCGTCGAACAGGAACATCGACACGAGCACCATCGCCAGCCCCAGTGCCGGCAGGACCGTCGCCCCCTTTCGCGGGCTCCAGCGTTGCAGGGCAAAGGCGCACAGGGCACCGGCCAGAAGCTCCCAGCCTCGCCCCGGGGCGAGAAAGAAGTTGGCCCGCGCCTTGTGATAGGCCCCCCATTCGGCCGCGCCCAGGCTGACCAGCAGGCCGAGCACCAGAAACGGCACCACCAGGCGGCGCGAGACTTTCCAGACCAGCGCCAGCATGATCGGGTAGACCACGTAGAACTGTTCCTCGACCGCCAGGCTCCAGGTGTGCAGGAGCGGTTTCAGCTCGGCCTCCGGGTGGAAATAGCCGATCTGCGCGCGAAACAGGAAATTCGAAACGAACAGCGGCACCGCCTCGAGCGCGCGCGCGAAGCCGGAAAATTCCCGCGGCGCCATCCATGCCCAGGCAAAGGGCACGCACACCGCCATGACCACGAACAGCGCCGGCAGGATCCGCCGCACCCGCCGCTCGTAGAACCGCAGGACCGAGAACCGCCCGCCTTCAAGCTCTGCAAGGATGATCGAGGTGATCAGGTAGCCGCTGATCACGAAGAACACGTCCACGCCAAGATAGCCGCCGCTCAGAACCGAGGGCATGGCATGAAAGATCATCACCGGGATCACCGCCACGGCCCGCAGGCCATCAATTTCACGTCGATATTTCACGGCCTCACCCCTGACAGCATCCCCCGAACGCTCCGCCCGAAAACGCCCCGTCGGCACGACCCGCGAAGCGCCGCGCACAGCCACCGCGCCGCGCGGGCCCGGGCGCGCGCACCCGTCCGGTATCGCCCAATGCGCGGCCCGGACAAAGCGGTTTTCACCGGACTCGCGCCATTTGCACACCATTTGCGCGCCAATCGCCGCCCCCATGCGCCCATTGTCGCCCCACGATGACCGGTGCCCCGGACCCGGGCGCGCCCGCCCCAGGCGCGAAAGCCGGGGCGCGAAAGCCGCAAGAGCCACGGGGCCGCGGGGAAAGGGGCGCGGGCCGGCGGCAAGCCGGAACGGGGGAACAGCGGCGCGGGCTCTGGCACGGGCCGGGCGCAGGCTCTGGCACGGGCGCGGGCCGGGCACGGGCGCGGGCCGGGCACGGGCCGTCAGCCGCGAAATCCCGTGGCCACCACGAATTTCTCGGAACTGTCCGCCCGGCTGGCCGGGGGTTTCACATGGGCCACGCGGGAAAAGCGCTGTTTGAGGCGCTTTTGCAGATCTCCCTCGGCGCCCCCCGCCAGAACCTTGGCCACGAAGGTGCCGCCCTCTTCCAGCACGTCGAAGGCCAGTTCGGCGGCGGCCTCGCACAGGGCGATGATGCGCAGATGATCGGTCTGCTTGTGCCCGGTCGAGGCCGCGGCCATG
>JALSRF010000170.1 GCA_026984895.1 Paracoccaceae bacterium | reverse complement strand
GAACCGCTTGAACAGCACCGCCTTTCCCTCCATCACCGGCTTGGAGGCCAGCGCCCCCAGGTTTCCCAGCCCCAGCACGGCGGACCCGTTGGTGATCACCGCGACCAGGTTGCCCTTGTTGGTATAGTCATAGGCCGTCTCCGGCACGGCGGCGATTTCCTCGCAGGGGACGGCGACGCCGGGGCTGTAGGCCAGCGACAGGTCGCGTTGCGTGGTCATCGGCACCGTTGGCACCACGTCGAACTTGCCCGGCTGCGGATGCATGTGGAAATGAAGCGCCTCTTCGCGCGTGAACCTGGTTTTCGGCACTGTCGACTCCCCGCCGTGAACTTTCCCGCCCAGGATGGCCGGATTCTTCGACAATCGGAAAAATCCTTTCAACGCGCAACCGGTTGTTTGGGCCGCGCGGCCCGACGCCGCGCCCCGGACCGGCCGGCGTCATGCGCGGATGGATTGCGGCTTTTCCCCCGGCAAAGGTTTTCGTATGGTGGCCGGAGCATACGGGGGGAAGAGATTGAGCAGCGTCAGCACCGCCGTGACGCCGATGATGGCACAGTATCTGGAGACGAAGGAGCGCTACCCGGATGCGCTCCTTTTCTACCGGATGGGCGATTTCTACGAGATGTTCTTTGACGATGCCGTTCAGGCCGCCGAGGCACTGGACATAGCGCTGACCAGGCGCGGCAGGCACCTTGGCAAGGATATCCCCATGTGCGGTGTGCCGGTGCGTGCCGCCGAAAGCTATCTGCTGACCCTGATCCGCAAGGGATTTCGGGTGGCGGTCTGCGAACAGCTCGAAGACCCGGCAGAGGCCAGGAAGCGCGGCGCGAAAGCGGTGGTGAAACGCGATGTCGTGCGCCTGGTAACGCCGGGAACGCTGACCGAAGATTCCCTGCTGGAAGCACGCCAGCACAATTTTCTCGCCGCCTGGACCGAGGTGCGCGGCAACGGCGCGCTGGCCTGGACCGACATCTCGACGGGGGCGTTTCACGTCGCCACATGTCCCCGGGTGCGCCTGATGCCGGAACTGGCGCGCCTGGCGCCGAAGGAACTGCTGATCCCCGAAGCCCGATACCCGGATCACGCCGCGCTGGAGGCCGAGTCCGATCTGGCCCTGACCCCCCTCTCGGGGGCAAGCTTCGACAGCGCGAACGCGCAGGACCGGCTGTGCAGCCTTTTTGGCGTCGCGTCGCTGGATGCATTCGGAAAGTTTTCCCGGGCCGAGGTCGCGGCAATGGGAGCAATCGTCGATTACCTTGACATCACCCAGAAGGGCAGGGTGCCGCTGCTGCGTGTGCCGGTGCGCGAAACCTCCGGCGAGGTGATGCTGATCGACGCGGCAACCCGGCGGAACCTCGAGATCACCCAAAGCCTGTCGGGCGGGCGCGACGGCTCTCTTCTGGCGGTGATCGACCGAACGGTTACTGCGCCCGGCGCACGGCTTCTGGCACGGCGTATTTCAA
This sequence comes from Paracoccaceae bacterium, assembly GCA_026984895.1. Taxonomy (GTDB): domain Bacteria; phylum Pseudomonadota; class Alphaproteobacteria; order Rhodobacterales; family Rhodobacteraceae; genus JAJRUE01. Next base: position 2,035 of record JALSRF010000170.1, on the reverse strand, counting down.
GCCCCTCGCGCAACCTCCCGCTGATCCGGTCGCGCCATGATGCGGTTGCATTTCTTGTGGAAAACCCCCGTATCAGAGACACATTGAGGGACCTTCTGCGCAAGACGCCGGACATGGACAGGGCCCTGTCCCGGCTGGGGCTGGAACGCGGCGGGCCGCGCGATCTTGCCGCCATTCGCACCGGGCTGGACCAGGCTGCCCGGGTGGCAGCGGCCCTGTCCGGCAGCGATGCGCCCGAGGTTCTGAGCGCCGCCGCGCGCGCCCTTGTCGGCCATGACGACCTGGCGGACATGCTTGGCGCGGCCCTGGTGGACGAACCGCCAGTCACCCTGCGCGACGGCGGCTTCATCGCCGCCGGCCATGACCCCGATCTGGACGAAGCGCGCAAGCTGCGCGACGAAGGCCGCTCGGTGATTGCCGGACTGCAGTCGAAATACGCGCAACAGACCGGCATCGCGGCGCTGAAGATCAAGCACAACAACGTGCTGGGCTATTTCGTGGAAACCACGGCCAAGCACGCCGAAAACATGCTGGCTCCGCCGCTGAGCGAAACGTTCATCCATCGCCAGACCACCGCGAATGCCCTGCGTTTTACCACCGTCGAACTGTCCGAACTGGAACGGCGGATACTGAATTCGGGGACTCGGGCGCTGGAGATAGAAAAAAGGCTCTATTGCGCACTGTCAGAGGCGGTTCTTGACAGGTCCGGGCCGATCGGCGCGGCCGCCATGGCGCTGGCCGAAATCGACCTGTCGGCGGCGCTTGCCTGTTTGGCGGACGAAGAAGACTGGTGCCGGCCGGCTCTCGACGACAGCCGCAGGTTTCGCATCAGCCGGGGGCGTCACCCCGTGGTCGAAGCCGCGCTGCGCAAGAGCGCCGGCGCGCCTTTCATCGCCAACGACTGCGCCCTTGCCGACGGGTCCCGGAAGGCCGACATCTGGTTGCTGACCGGGCCGAACATGGCCGGGAAATCCACCTTTTTACGCCAGAACGCCCTGATTGCCCTGCTGGCGCAGGCCGGATCCTTCGTTCCGGCGGCTGCGGCGGAAATCGGGCTTGTTTCGCAGCTTTTTTCGCGGGTCGGCGCCGCCGACGATCTGGCGCGGGGGCGTTCGACCTTCATGGTCGAGATGGTGGAAACCGCCGCGATCCTGAACCAGGCCGACGCGGGCGCGCTGGTGATCCTGGACGAGATCGGCCGTGGCACCGCCACATATGACGGGCTGTCCATCGCCTGGGCGACGCTGGAACATCTGCACGACGTGAACCGCTGCCGCGCGCTGTTCGCGACCCATTATCACGAAATGACCGCCCTTGCCGACAAGCTGGAGGGCGTGCGAAACGCCACCGTTGCGGTGAAGGAGTGGGAAGGCGAGGTCGTTTTCCTGCACGAGGTGCGCCAGGGCGCCGCCGACCGGTCCTATGGGGTCCAGGTCGCAAGGCTGGCGGGCCTGCCCGAAACGGTCGTGGAGCGTGCCCGCGTGGTTCTGGAGGCGCTGGAGCGCGGCGAACGCGAGGGCGGAAATGCGAAAAAGGCGCTGATCGACGACCTGCCGCTGTTTTCCCATACCCCGCGCGCCTGCGCCGCCCCGCCCCGCCCTTCGCCTGCCGAAGAGAGACTGTTGCAGGTGTTACCGGACGAATTGACCCCGAGGCAGGCGCTGAACCTGATCTACGAGCTGAAAGCGCTCATTGATCCGCAGGCGCGGAACTGACGCCGACCTGCGCCGGACGCAACAGGCGGTCGTGCAGGATGAAGCCTTCGGTCATCACCTCGATGATGTCGCCCGCCCGGGTGCCTGGCACCGGCGCTTCGAACATGGCCTGATGAAACTGCGGGTCGAACCGGTCACCGACCTGCGGCGTGACGACTTCGATCCCGTGTTTCGAAAAGACGTTGAGAAGTTCCCGCATGGTCAGTTCCACACCCTCGATCAGGGCTCTGGCCGCCTCTCGCTGGTCGTCGGTCACGGTATCCAGCGCGCGCTTGAGGTTGTCATAGACCGGCAGCATGTCGCGCGCCAGTTTCGAGCCC
>JALSRF010000169.1 GCA_026984895.1 Paracoccaceae bacterium | reverse complement strand
CCCTGCCGGGTTGCGAAAGGTGGACCCGGCCGAGCGCTCTTTCACCGGCTGGGTGGCGTCGCGCCGGGCGATCTGCTCGGCCATGCGCCGTTCCAGGCGCTCCGGCTCGGCCGCTTCGGCGGCAAAGGTCGCTTCGGTGATCACCCAGCCCTCGGGCAGGTCGCTTTGCCGGTAGCGGAAATGCAGATCGCCGGCGCGCAGGGTCACGGTCTCGCCGCGCCGGGTGATGGCGCGCGCCGAAACCAGGTGATCGGCGACGTAAGAGCCGTAGCAGCCCGCGTTCATCCGCACCGCCCCGCCGATCGCGCCGGGGATGGTGCGCAGGAAGGTCAGGTCCAGCCCCGCGCCCGCCGCCTTGCGCGCCACATGGGCGTCAAGCGCGGCCGCGCCGGCGGTGACGGTGCCCGCGGCCGGGTCGGTCCTGATGGCGTTGAAGCCGCGCCCCGGGCGGATCACCACCGCGCGCAGCCCGCCGTCGCGCACGATCAGGTTCGAGCCCACGCCCATCGGGAACACCGGCACGCCGGGGTCGAGCGCGGCCAGGAAGGCGGCGAGGTCCTCGGCATCAGCGGGCTGAAACAGCCAGTCGGCCGGCCCGCCGACCCGCAGCCAGGTCAGATCGGCCAGCGGGCGGTTTGCGCTGAGCGCGCCGCGCACGTTCGGGAGGTCTCGGGTCATGGCGGGGGTTTACGCCATCTTGCGCCGGTTGTGAAACCGCCGGAAAGCCCGCGCGCGATCATGGCCGTTTCGATCTGGCGCCGGCATGTCGGGCACCGGCGTTGTGCCGGCCCGACCGCCGCAGCCGGCGGCTGAGGTAGATCAGCGGCCAGCGCAGCACCGACGCCCCGGCAACCAGCGCCAGCAGCCCCGCGAACGGTCCGTTCTGCCAGGTCACAAGGCCCAGAAGCGGAATCCCGATGACGATCAGCGCAAAGGCCGGCACCCGGTGGCCCGAACGCGACGGCAGCATGGCAATGACATTGGCCGCGACCAGCCAGATCAGGGCAAGAACCAGCGAAACGCTCATGTCAACCGCCCCTGCTCCGGCCCCCGCCCCCGCTCCGGCCCCCGCCCCCGCTCCGGCCCCCGCCCCCGCTCCGGCCCTCGCTCCGGTTCCGGGTCCGCTCCGCATCGCCTGCGCGTTCCCGCCTGCGGCGCAGCGCCTTCAGAAAGGCCGGCTCCTGCGCGCCCGGCGGCAGGTCCACAGCCTGCCCGCGCGCCACCCGCCACAGGTAGCGCAGCGGGTGGCGAAACATCGAGCCGAAACCGAACAGGCCAAGCAGACCGGCCCAGACCCCGTGCTGCCAGCCGATGAAGATCAGCAGGAACGGCGCCGCAATCAGCAGCGCCAGCCCCGGCGCGTATTGCCGGCGCATGGGCAGGAGCGCCACCACCGTCGCGGCCAGCGCCCAGATGACGGCAAGGACGAACGACAGGCTCATCCTGCCAGCCTTTCGGGCAGCGCATTGGCCCAGGCGCTGATCGTGCCGGCGCCAAGGCACACGACGATATCGCCGGGCCGCGCCTCGTCTTTCACCAGCGCCAGCAGGGCGTCTTCGCTTTCGATGGCGCGCGCGTCGCGGTGGCCGTGGGCGATGAGGCCCTTGACCAGGTCGTCGCGGGTGGCACCGGGGATCGGGTCTTCGCCGGCGGCGAACACCTCGGAAATGCCGACGATGTCGGCCTCGTTGAAACAGGTGCAGAAATCCTCGAACAGGCTGGACAGGCGCGAATAGCGGTGCGGCTGGTGCACGGCGATGACCCGGCCTTCGGGGGCATACTGGCGCGCCGCCCTGAGCACTGCGGCGATCTCCACCGGGTGGTGGCCGTAGTCGTCGATGATGGTGACGCCGCCGACCTCGCCCACCCGGGTAAAGCGCCGGTTGACGCCGCCAAACCCCGCCAGGGCAACGCGGATCTCGTCGGCCTTCATGCCCAGGTGGCGCGCGACGGCCACCGCCGCCAGCGCGTTCGACACGTTGTGATCGCCGGGCATCGGCAGGGTGCAGCCCTCGATCACGCGGCCCTCGGCCTGCAGGTCGATGTCGAAATGCGCCACCCCCTTTTCATACCGCAGGTTGTCGGCGCGCACGTCGGCCTGCGCGTTGAAGCCGAAGGTGACCACGCGCCGGTCGGTGACCCGGCCCACCAGCGCCTGCACCTCCGCATGGTCGGTGCAGCAGACCGCCAGCCCGTAAAACGGGATGTTGGAGACGAAATCGAGGAACCCCCGGCGCAGGTTCTCGAGGCTGCCCCAGTGCTCCATGTGCTCGGGGTCGATATTGGTGACGACGGCGATGGTGGCCGGCAGGCGGTTGAAGGTGCCGTCGCTTTCGTCGGCCTCGACCACCATCCATTCTCCCTGGCCCATGCGCGCGTTGGAGCCATAGGCGTGGATGATGCCGCCGTTGATCACGGTGGGGTCCAGCCCGCCGGCCTCCAGCAGGGTGGCAACCAGCGTGGTGGTGGTGGTCTTGCCGTGGGTGCCGCCCACCGCGACGTTGGATTTCAGGCGCATCAGTTCGGCCAGCATCTCGGCCCGGCGCACCACCGGCAGGCCGCGCGCGCGCGCCGCGTCCAGTTCGGCGTTGCCCGGCTTGATCGCCGAGGAGATCACCACCACCTCGGCATTCTCGAGGTTTTCGGCACGCTGGCCGATGAAAACGCTGGCGCCGAGCCTTTCCAGGCGCCGGGTGATCCTGCTGGCTTTCAGGTCCGAGCCCTGCACGGTGTAGCCGTGGTTGAGCAGCACTTCGGCGATGCCCGACATGCCGATGCCGCCGATGCCGACGAAATGGATGGCGCCGAGTTCGAGCGGAAGCTTGGTCGCGGCGGCATTCATGAGAAGAGTCCTCCGGCAACAGGCAGCGGGGCGGGGCAAGGGGGCCCGATTTTCTTCGCGAAAAACGGACCAAAATCGTTCGCAGCTTTCGGCGCCGGGCGGGCCAGGGGGCCAACGGCTGCGCGCGCGCCGCTCATCGGTCGCGCCCCGCGCTGAGCCCCTCGACCAGTTCCACCAGCCGTTCGGTTGCATCCGGGCGGCCGCGTGCCAGCGCGGCATGGGCCATCTTCACCGCCGCATCGGGGTGCTCGAAGATGGTCAGCACTTGCTGCGCCAGCGCTTCGGGCGTGAACAGGGCTTCCGGGATCAGGATTGCCGCCTCCGCTTCGACCATCGCACGCGCATTGGCGGTCTGCTCGTCGCGGATCGCGGCGGCCAGCGGCACCAGGATCGACGGCCGGCCGATCACCGCCATGTCGGCAATCGACGACGCCCCTGCCCGGCTGATCACCAGTTGCGCCTCGGCCATGCGTTGCGGCAGGTCCTGAAAGAACGGCTGCACCTCGGCGTTTATCCCCTGCGCGCGGTAGAAGCTTCGCACCCTGTCGGCATCCTCGTCGCGCGCCTGGTGGTACACGCGCAACTCCTCCAGCAGCCTTTCGGGCAGGCGCGCCAGTGCCTCGGGCACCACGTCCGACAGGATCTTCGCCCCCTGAGAGCCGCCGA
>JALSRF010000168.1 GCA_026984895.1 Paracoccaceae bacterium | reverse complement strand
GCTTGAGGTCGATCCGGTCTGCCCCCTTGATGCCGAAGGCGCGCGCGATGTCGCGCTTGGAGGTCTGGGTGGGGTTTTCGGAAATCCAGGCGAGGATTTCGTCTTTTGTCGGAATTCTGCTCATGGTGACGGCCTAGCACGGCATTCCGGGAAGGCCCAGCCGTTCGGCGCTCCCTTCCGGTCGCTTCTCACTTCAGCGATGAGGCCCGCCAGGGCCGAAGAGCGCGCCGCGGTCTCAAAGATCGCCGGCGCGGTCCACATCCGACAGCCGGTCCACCAGCGCAACCCGCATGCCGCCCAGCGTCGCGATACTGTCGGCCAGCGCATGCCGCGACGACCAGCGCACTCCCTCGAACAGCCCCCCTGGCAAGGCGCGCACCCGTTTCATCCCGACCAGCCAGTAGCCGCCGTCCGTCGCCGGGCCGAACACGGCCTCATGCCCGCCCAGCGCGGCAAAGGCCCGGGCGACATGCGCCCGCCTGCTCCCCGGAATATCCGCGCCCACGATCACCGCCGGCCCCGGCGGCAGCGTGCGGAAAATCCGCGCCATGCGCACACCCAGATCGCCCCGGCCCTGTCCCATCCGCGCCAGGGCAGCCCGTGGCAGCCGCGCCCCGTCCGGGGTGACCGCCAGCACGGTTTCCCAGCGCGCATCGCCCAGCGCGCGGATCGTGTGCGCCACCTGGTGACGAAACCACCAGGCCGCAGGCACCATGCCGATGTCGCGCCCCAGCCGGGTCTTGACCCGCCCGGCGCGTGGCTCCTTCACCATGATCACCAGGCGGGGCCGGTATTCAGGCGAACCAGTCACGCAGGATCCGCTGGTAGATCGCCTTGAGCTGGCGGATCTGTTCCACCTCCACACGTTCGTCCACCTGGTGCATGGTCTGGCCCACCAGGCCGAATTCCACCACCGGGCAGTGATCCTTGACGAAACGCGCATCCGACGTGCCCCCCGAGGTGGACAGTTCCGGCACCACGCCGGTTTCCGCTTCGACCGCCGCCGCGACCAGCGTCGACAGCGCACCCGGCGGCGTCAGGAAGCTTTCGCCCGAAACCTTCACCGCCATCTCGAAACGCACCCCCGTCGCGCGCGCCACCTCGTCGGCTTCGGCGCGCAGCCAGTCGGTCAGCCCCGCCGAGCTGTGGGCATCGTTGAAACGGATGTTCACCGTCATCCGGCAGTCCGCCGGGATCACGTTCGAGGCGGTGTTGCCGGTGTCGATGGTGGTGATCGCCAGCGTCGAGGGGTCGAAGTGCTCGGTCCCTTCATCCAGCACCTTGCCCGACAGCCGGCCCGCCAGCGCGGCCATTGCGTGCACCGGGTTCCTGGCGCGATGCGGATAGGCCGAATGGCCCTGCACGCCACGGGCCACGAAATGCGCCGTCATCGAGCCGCGCCGGCCGATCTTGATCATCTGGCCCATGACCTCGGGGCAGGTCGGCTCGCCGACAAGGCAGGCGTCCATCCGCTCGCCGTTGGCCTCCATCCAGTCAAGCAGGGCGACGGTGCCGTCCTCCGCGTCGCCCTCCTCGTCGCCGGTGATGGCCAGGATCACGGCCCCGTCGGGCGGGGTCGCGCGCACGAAATCCACCGCCGCCGCCACAAAGGCCGCAACCCCGGTCTTCATGTCGGTGGCGCCGCGCCCCCACAGCATCCCGTCGCGAATCTGCGCCCCGAACGGATCCACCGTCCAGGACGCCGCATCGCCGACCGGGACCACATCGGTATGGCCGTTGAACCCGAAGCTCCGCGCCGCGCCGCGCTGCCCCCAGCGCGCAAAAAGGTTGCCGACGCCGTTGCGATCGACCCGGTGACAGACAAAGCCGGCCTCTTCGAGCACCGACTGCAACAGGCGCAGCGCGCCGCCTTCCAGCGGCGTAACGGACGGGCATCGGATCAGTTCGGCGGAAAGTTCCACCGGGTCGGTCTGGGGGCGGGCCATGGCATCCTCCGGCTTTTTCCTCTGGTTACCGGCTGCGACCGGCGGCGGCAATGGCCCGGTTGTGACCAAAAGGCACCATCCGGGCCACCGCAAGACGCGCGCCGGCGCGGCGAGGATTCACAAACCGCGCGCATTGCGCCATTGTTGCCGCAAACAAGAACGCGCCTGAGGCAGGGCAATGGCCGGACAGACCCGGCCCACCGATCGGCGGTCAAGCGGGCAGCAGTCAGGCGGGCGGACACCGCCGGCACGCCCGACAACCGCCCCCGACCGGCCTGCACCGGCGCAGCAAGGCAGGACAGGCCATGGGCTGGATAGGTCTGAGGGACCGTTCGGGAGCAAGACCCGCAGAATGCAAGACCGTCGAAATGGGCGCACCCGGCCTGCGCGGGCTGAGCGACGATGCCCTTCTGGCGCGCGGAACGCTTGCCTTCGAACTGGCGTTCACCGACGAAGAGCAGGTGCCGCGCAAGTTGCTGGAGTATGAGCGCTTCGACGGTTGGCAGCGGCGGCTGACGGTATATCTCAATGCCGACTACTCCCTGTCTGTGGATTGCCAGCAGGGCAGCGCGCATTCCTATGTGCGCCTGTCGGGTGTTCATCCCGAAAACCGCTCGGCCGTGCTGGTCTCTTGTTGCTGGGATGCCCCCGAACGCACCGGCCTGCTGAGCGTGGAAAACCTTTCGAACGGCGCCATTCGCCAGGCCGTCTTTGCCGCGCCCATCCCGCTTCCGGCAGGCGATGCCCGCAGGATTCTGGAATGCAGCGCCCATACGCGCGTGGACCGCAACATCCGCTTTCTGGCCATCTCCGACCGGGCAGAGCCCATCGGCCCGCGCCCGACCATCGCCGCCGGCGCGCTGGTCGAAACCGTGGATGGCCCGCGGCCGATCGAAAGGATACGGCTGGGCGACCAGGTGGTGACGCAGACCGGCGGCCCGCGGAAGGTGCGCTGGATCCTCAGGCAGGAACTCCCCGCCCGGGGACAGTCCACACCGATCACCCTGCGCGCACCCTATTTCGGTCTGAGCAACGACATCACGGTGACGCAGGAACAGAAGATCGTGATCTCGGGCGCGGATACGGAATACGATTTCGGGCGCCGCGCCCTTCTGGTTCAGGCGCGCGAACTGATCGGACACCCCGGCGCCACGGTCCGCTGCGAATGCACGACCATGACCTGCTATCAACTGCTTCTGGACGAACACGACTGCCTTCTGGTCTCGGGCGCCTGGCTGAGCAGCCTGTTCATCGGCCGCCTGGCCCTTGCCCCCGAGGTGGTGGCAACGACCGGGCTTGCCGAGGTTCCGGCGTCGTTCCTGCCGGTTCATCCCCGGCACGCGCTGCCGGTCCTGCAGCCCTTCGAAGCCCGCGCATTGCACCACATGCTGGCGGGTTAGATCACCGACGGGCGCCCGGTCCCCGCCGGCCGGGGCGCGGGTCGGGGCGCGGGTCGGGGCGCGGGCCGCCGGAAGCCGGCCCGGCAGAGGCGGGCCCGGCGGGCAGCACCCGGGCGACCGTGGCGCACAGCCCCGACGGCGCGGGGCAGATCGCGTCGGCCATGG
>JALSRF010000167.1 GCA_026984895.1 Paracoccaceae bacterium | reverse complement strand
ACCGGGGCCGGCGCGACGGCGGCGGCAAACCGGCTGGTCGCCATGATCGGGCTGGCGGAGGCGGCGCGCGACAACGCGCGAAAACCGGTTGTCCTGATCGGCCCTTACGAGCACCACTCCAACATCCTGCCCTGGCGTGAAAGCGGCGCCCAGGTCGTGGAAATCGCCGAGGCCGCGTCCGGCGGGCCCGATCTGGAGGCGCTCGAACAGGCGCTTGTCGCCCATGCCGGGGCGGGCCTGCTGGTGGGGTCGTTTTCGGCGGCTTCGAACGTCACCGGGATCATGACCGATGTTGTTGCCGTGACCCGGCTGCTGAAGGCGCACGGAGCCCTTGCGTTCTGGGACTATGCCGCTGGCGGGCCCTATCTGGACATGAAAATGACGCCGGCCCCGGGGGTGCAGATCGATGCGATCTTCCTGTCGGCACACAAGTTCCCCGGCGGGCCGGGCGCCTCGGGAATTCTGGCGGTGCGCAACGCTGCCGTGCGCGCGCGCCGGCCAACCTGGCCGGGCGGCGGTTCGGTGGCCTTCGTGTCGCCCTGGGGCCATGACTACGAGCCCTCGGTCATCGCCCGCGAGGAGGCCGGCACGCCGAACATCATCGGCGATATTCGCGCGGGCCTCGTGCTGGCGGTCAAGGCGGCGGTCGGGCCGGATGCGATCGCGCAGCGCGACGGCGCGTTGCTGCACCGCGCGCTGGCGCGCTGGCAGGCCAATCCCGGCCTTCTGGTCCTGGCCGCAGAGCGGGGCAAGCGGCTGCCGATCCTCTCATTTCTGGTGCGCAATCGCGCCGGCGGGTTCGTGCCGCACGAGGCCTTCACCCGATACCTGTCCGATCATGCCGGCATCCAGGCGCGCGGCGGATGCGTGTGTGCCGGGCCCTACGGCCACCGCCTGCTGGGGGTCGGGCGGGCGCGTTCCGAGGCGATCCGGGCGCGGCTGCGCGCGGGCGAGGCGGCGGACAAGCCGGGCTGGGTGCGGTTGAACCTGGGCTATCTGATGGACGATGCGACGGCGGATTTCGTGATTGACACGGTGGACCGGCTTGCCCGGGACCTGCCGGCGGAACTGGAGCAGGCTGCGGGCGCGGGCGGCATCGCCACACAGGCCCCGCCGTCGATTGTCTGAGCCGGCGCGCGCAGACGGACAGGGGGAACGCGATACGGGAACGCGATAGGGGCTGCGATACGGGGCCGCGATATGGGGAAGGCGATGCGCCCGGAAGGGGCGGTCCTGCCCCTGTCCGCCCGGGCGTCGGCGTCGGGCCGAGGTCCGCGCACCCGTGCACCGGCTGACGCAAGCCCGAAAAAGGGCCTCGTTCCCGGCGTCTTGCACATGTCTGCCGTTCGTCCGGGCGCATCGGGTCCTGCCGCGGGCCATTGTCATCGAGGCGCGATCAGCCTTGGCGCGCGGCGCCGATGTGGCGGGCCCGGGGGCAGCAGCCGGGCGCGGTCTTAGCCGGGGCCGCCAAGCGCGCGGGTCGCGGCGGCGGCCATGTCGCGCACGGTCTGCCCGACCGCTTCGATGCGCGCGCGCGTCAGGCGGAAACTGGGCCCGGAAACCGACAGGCCGGCCACCGCTTCGTCGTGGATGTTGCGGATCGTCGCGGCAACGCAGCGCATGCCCGCGGTGCTTTCCTCGTCGTCGATCGCATAGCCGCGGCGGCGGATGCGATCCAGGTCTTCCAGCAGGGCATCTTCGTCGGTAATCGTGCGGTCATTGTGGCGGGGCAGGCCGTGGCGGGCGACGATTTCGCGGACACGTTCGTGCGGATACTGCGCCAGCAGGGCCTTGCCGATACCCGAGGCGTGCATCAGGCTGAGCGTTCCCGGCGCGAAGAAGGCGCGGATGGTTTCGGGCGTCTCGACCTGGGATATGAACATCACCTGGCCGTCGCGTTCGATGCCCAGGTTTGCGGTTTCCCCGGTCTGGCGCATCAGGTTCTGCATGATCGGGCGCGCGATGCGCAGCGTGTCGGTCCGGTTGGCAAAGACCGAGCCGATGCGAAACGCGCCCGGCCCCATGTACCACAGCTGCCCGTTCTCCTCGAACTCGGTCATGGCGTGGCGTTCGAAAGTCGAGAGCACGCGATATGTGGTCGTCGCCGACTGGCCGGCGCGTTCGGCAAGCTCGCTGAGCGAAACGCCATCGCCGCGGGCAAGGGTTTCAAGGATGATCAGCGCCCGGTCCAGCGACTGGATGGTCCTGGCCTCGGTCTGATCGTGAAAGGCGCGCGGTCGCCCGCGCCGGCGTTTGGCTGGTTTCGGTTCGCCCATCAGGTCGCTCCCGGCGAGGTTCCGAAAAACCATGTCACCAGTCGAAAAAGGATACAAGCCGCAAGGCGCCCGCCGGTGCGCCCCGATGCCGGCCCGACGCGCGGCCCGATGACCGGCCCCGGCCGCCGCCGCAGGGACCGCCAGCAACGTTGCGCGCGGCGTCGGCCCCGCGGGCCCTGTCAAAACGGCGGATGGCGCATCGGCGGGCGGGGACCGGAGCCGGCGGCCGGTCAGGAACGGGCGCGCCCGAACAGCCGGTTCACCCAGGTCCTTCGTTGCACCTGGGCGGGCAGATACCGGTCAAGCTCGGCGTCGATATCCGCCCCTTCGATCATTTCCCGGCCGTCCATCATGCGCCGGTGGAAGAACTCCGCCAACGGCACCACCGCCTTGCGCAGTCCGGGCTCGGCAAACAGCGCCTGGGCGGCATCTTCCAGGTCGAACAGAACGGTTTCGGCATCGACATCGCCGCGCAGCCCGGCGACCAGCCGGGATAATTCGTCGATCCGGGCAATGTCGCCGCTGCAACAGGTGTTGCTGCCGCAGGCCAGTTCCTCGGCGATCTGTCCGCCGAACAGTTCGATCATGCGGATTTCCAGGGTTTTCAGGAAGGACTCCCAGTTGTTGTGGGCAAAGGTCTTGTCGGATACCAGCACCGGCGGGCGCGGCAACATGCGCACCGAGACCAGTTTCAGCCCCAGCGCGCGCGCGCTCAGCGCATGTCCGGCCTCATAGACGGCAAGACGGAAGTTCTGATCGGCGCAGCGCCCCGCCGGGATGCCGCAGGCGTCATCGCGATACATCAGGCCACGCCCCGGGATTGCGCTTCGCTGGCTCCGGCATGGCTGGTGCCGGCTTCGGCCGATGGCGTGGCGCCGGCTTCGGTTGGTGTTGCGGCCGTGGTCCTGGCGGTGGTCCCGGCCGTGCCAGGCGCCCCCGCCGAGGGACGCGCCCCGGCGGCGCGGCGGCCCGAGCCGGACTTGCCCGAGGGATCGGCATAGAGGTCGTTGAGGCTCTGGATATGGGTTGCGACGGTTTCGCGGATCATGCGCAGCCGTCTGGCGGCGCGCGCGCTCCAGCCGGCGGGCTCTTTTCTGAATACCGACAGCAAGGCGCCGGTGCTTTTCACGAACGCCCCGCGCAGGTTCAGTTCGACCTGGCCCCAGGCCTCGGGCAAGGACCGGGCCACCCGGCGGGCGACGGCGCCGCGCAGCCAGAGATGAAAGGTCGTCGCCAG
>JALSRF010000166.1 GCA_026984895.1 Paracoccaceae bacterium | reverse complement strand
GGCCAGGCGAGGGCAGGGGCCAGGCCCGCGCACCCCCGCGCACCCCCCTGCGCACCGGCCCCGGCGCATGCCTCGCCAGCAGCCGGCGCCCCGGGAAAGGGCGCGCAGACACCGGCCCTGAACGGCGAGCCCGCGCGTCACGCGTCCGGGCGGGCGCGGGCAAAACCCACGGCGAAAGGCCGCCCAGGCGGCCCGTACGGCCCAAGCGGCCAGGGCGCGCCATGGCATGCGTCAGGCGGTGCGCGTCGGAGCGGGCGCGTTCAGAAAGGAATTTCGTCGTCGATGTCGCCGCCCGCCGGGGCGCCGCTGTCAAAACCGCCGCCGCCCGATCCCTGCTGCGGGCCCGGCGCGTATCCGCCGCCACCGCCGCTGCCCCCGGCGCCCCCGCCCGAGCCGCCCCCGCGGCTGTCCAGCAGCGTCAGTTCGCCGCGATAGGGGCGCAGCACCACTTCGGTGGTATAGCGGTCGTTGCCGGACTGGTCCTGCCACTTGCGCGTTTCAAGCTGGCCCTCGATATAGACTTTCGAGCCCTTGCGCAGATACTGTTCGGCGATACGGCCGAGCGGTTCGGAAAAGATCGCCACCGAATGCCACTGGGTGCGCTCCTGGCGTTCGCCGGTGTTGCGGTCCTTCCAGGTTTCCGATGTGGCGATGCGCAGGTTCACCACCTTTCCGCCGTTCTGGAATGTGCGCACTTCGGGGTCGGCCCCAAGGTTGCCCACCAGAATGACCTTGTTAACCGATCCTGCCATGTCGTGATCTCCTGTCGATTCTCGTCGGATTTCGCGCAACCTACACCAGCTTTTCGCGCTTAGACATGCCTTTGTGCCGGGGCGTCTGGCGGCGGGCGCGATTTTTGCTAGTCTGGCGGCGGGAAACCGGTTTTCGGGGGCACTGGATGGCGCGGATTTCGGTGGCGCAGATATCGGCGGCGCGGATCTTGGCGGCGCGGATGGCGCTGGCGCAGGCATCGCTGGCGCGCGCGCTGGCCCTGGCGCTGGCGATCGTCGGGGCCGGGCAGGCGGCGCTGGCCGGCGGGCCGGGGCTGGACGCACGCCAGCGCGCGCGCTCGGGCGGGCTCATGAATTACCAGCTTGACCTGCTGGACAACCGCGAGGCGTCGCGCCTTTCGGGAACGGTTTCGATCGCGCCGCCGCGCGCCGTGGTGCCGGGAACGCCGGAGGCGCAGGCACAGGCGGACACCGGCGCGCCCGAAGGCGACGGGCAGGCCGACAGCCGCTATGTTGCCCTGGCGCGCAGCGCGGCGCGCAGGCACGCGATCCCCGAAGAACTTTTCCTTCGCCTGGTCGCGCGGGAAAGCCGCTGGAACCCGCGCGCGCGCTCGGCGCGCGGCGCGCTCGGGCTTGCGCAACTGATGCCGGAAACCGCCGCCCGGCTTGGGGTGGACCCGCTTGACCCCGAGGCCAGCCTGTTTGCCGGTGCGCGCTATCTGCGGGCGCAGTTCGACCGGTTCGGCAACTGGCGCCTGGCGCTTGCCGCCTATAATGCGGGGCCCGAGGCGGTCGAGAAATACCGCGGCGTGCCGCCCTTTGCCGAAACCCGCGCCTATGTGGAGGCGATCCTTTCGCAGCGGTAACGCCGGGCTCACGCGGGTGTCAGAAATTATTTCCACGAAACTGTCAGGGGACGTGTTTTGCCAGGCAGGCGCGGCGCGCGTTATCAGCCGCCTGTCAACAACAAGGAGACAGTGACATGTTGAAACGCACACTGATGGCCGCCGCTGCCTTCGCTCTTGCCGCAGGCGCGGCGGGTGCGGGGAGCTACACGGTGACGGTAACCAACAACCTGGACAAGGAGCTGCTGGCCCCGATCCTGATCACCTCGGCCGCCAATGACGCCGAGATCTTCACCGGCGGTTACGTGACCCCCGAGGCGGAAGAGCAGATCCTGACCGGCGATCCGGGCAAGCTGGCGGCGCGCATCGGCGCGGATGCGATGGTCGGCCATGGCACCGACGGACCTCCGGGGGTGCTGCTCGCGCCGGGCAAGTCGGTCAGCTTCGAGATCAGCACCGATGATACCTCGGTGCGGGTGCTGGCGATGATCGCGCCGACCGAAGTGCCCGACAACTACGTGACCAATGTGGTCGATCTTCATGGCGCAAAAACTGTCGAGGCGCCGCTCATGCGCTACGACATCGGCCATGACGAAAAGCGCATGATGGTGGCGCCGGCGATGATGGCCGACGGCATGGAAATGCATGACGCGGTGGCCACGATCACCTTCGAAAGGAAGATGCAGAACTGACCCGGATCGATCCGGCGGCAGGGCCGGCGGAAACGAGACCGTGAACGAGGGACGGGGCGCGCCGCGATCAGGCGCGCCCCAACGCCATGGGCGGTATGCCTGCGCTCCGGCCACACCCCATCTCCGCACCCCCATCCCCGAGCGCCACCCGCCCCCGAGCGCCGCCCGGCCAGCCCCGAACGCCCGCGCCCGAACACCCGCTCCCGGCCGCCGGACGCCGAGCGCGGCCGCCGGACGGTGGGCTGCGCTTCGGGGCCGGCGCCCGCGGATTGTGCCTGCGGATTGTGCCCGCGAGTTGGGCCCGCAGACAGCCCTCGCAGGTCCGCTCCCGGGCTCCGGCCGTGCAGACCGGCGCCCGGATGGCAGAGCGAAACCCGCCCCCGGGCGCGGGGGCGTAAGCCGTGGGCGTGGCGTGATCTTGCGCGCATGTCGTCTCAGGTTTCCCGTGCTCCGCCCGGCGCGCGCAAGCGGCCCGGGCAGCCGCCGGCCCACCGCAAGGGCGGCCGCATGTGCGCCCGGCCGGGCAGCCGCCGGCCCCGTCTTTTTGCCGTGCTGAATGTCATGGCAAGCCGATCCTGCGCGACATGCCGCAAGGGGCGAAACAAGGGGCGAAACGCCCCCGCGCGGCCAAATCATATCCCGAAGCCGCTCTTCGGATGTCGGCCCCGGCCCCTTGCGCCACGCTTTGCCCCTTGCGCCCGGCCCTGCCACCAGCGCCGCGCTCTGTCACCTGCGCGCCCCGCTCTGCGGCTTGCGCGCGGTCCTGCCACCTGGCCACCTGCGCGCGCCTCTCGTGCGGCCGGAGCGCGCCTGCATCCTGCGCGTCGATCCCGCCATTCCCGGCGCCTGCGCCGCGGGTCCGGGACGCGGCGAAATGCGCCTGAAAAGATGTGGCGAGGGCTAGCCGGTCTTGCGAAACTCGCTTGGCGTCATACCGGAATGCTTCTGGAAGGCGCGCGTGAAATAGGCCGCCGAGGTGAACCCCAGATGTTCGGCGATGTCCTTGACCGGTGTCCGGGTCTCGCTCAGCAGGCGGCGGGCCTCGAAATGGATGCGCTCGGACAGAAGCGTGGAGGCCGGGCGCCCGCAGGCGATGTTGCACACGCGCGAAAGATGGGTGGGCGTCACGCCGAGTTCGGCCGCATAGTCCGACACGGACTTCGAGAGGTGAAAGTCGCGCTCCACCAGCGCCGTGTAGGCCGCCGCCAGGCGGCGCGCCGCATCCGGCGAGAAATCGGCGCCGTCCTGC
>JALSRF010000165.1 GCA_026984895.1 Paracoccaceae bacterium | reverse complement strand
GTGCCGGTGCCGCGCCGATACCTGCCGCCGGTCAGGCGCGGGGCCGGCCGATCACGGCGCGCTTGCCCGCCTGAGCACGACCCGCCGGTTCAGCGCCTTGCCCGCCCGGGTGGCGTTGCTGGCCACCGGCGCCGTTTCGCCCATTCCGACGGCCCGGACATGTTCGATATCGGTGCCATTGTCGGCCAGCCATTTCAGCACGCTGGCGGCGCGGCGTTCCGAAAGGTCCTGGTTGTAGGCGTCGGAGCCGTCTGAATCGGTATGGCCCTCGATGACGAAGGCCTTTCCGGGATTGGCGTCCAGAAATGCCTTGAGCGCGCGCAGCGTCGGCAGGGATTCAGGTTTGAACCGGTCCTTGTTGACGTCGAAATAGATGCCGTAAAGGTCGATCGCGCCATCGCTGCCCAGGGCCTGGGCGATCTCGTCCGAGGTTTCCTCGCGCACCGACAGCGCGATGTCGAGCTCTCCGTCGTCGCCCCCGCGCACCTGGCCGGCGTCGCTTTCGGCCCGGTAGCCCGGGTATTGCACCCGCAGGTTCGCCGGGCCCGGTTTCAGGCCGGTGAACCTGTAGACCCCGTTGGCATCGGTTTCCGCCGTCTGGCCGTCCAGCGTCACCAGGGCGCCCGCGATCGGCTCTCCGGTCTGGCTGTCCACGATCCGCCCGGACAGCGCGCCCAGGCGGATCGGCTCCAGTTCCAGCGTCAGATCGAGCGTCTCCCCCGGCTCCAGCCGCGCGGCGGCAGACCCCGGCTCGTAGCCTTCGGCCCGGGCCGCCACCCGCAGATCGCCGGCCTTGACCTGCTGCAGCACGAACCCTCCGGCGGCATCGGCAAGCGCCTCCTGCTGCCCGATGCTGACGCGCGCGCCGGGCAGGGGTTTGCCGGTCCGGGCATCGACCACCCGGCCGGCCACGTCGCCATGGGTCAGCGGGGTCAGCTCGATGGTCAGCTCCAGTTGCCCCGCCGGTTCGAGCCGTGCGCTGAGCGAGCCGGGCGCATATCGCTTGGCTTGCGCGCGAAGCAGCAGATCGCCGGCCTCGAGGCGCCGGAAGGCGAAGGCCCCGGAGTCATCGGCAAGGATGTCCTGTTCGCCGATGCTGATGCGGGCACCGGGCAGCGGTTTGCCGGTGTCGGCATCGACCACCCTGCCCACCACGTCACCATAGGTGATCGGCTGCATTTCGATCACCACTTCGGCGGTGCGGTTGCGCGCCAGTTCGACTGCGGCGCGTGCCGGCTCGAACAGCGGCGCGGTGGCGTTCAACCGGATCGGGCCGGCCATCAGCCCTTCGAAGGCAAAGCCGCCCCTTGCATCGGAGACGACCCGTGCATCCGCCGCGGTGATCTCGGCGCCTTCGATCGGCGTGCCATCGGCGGCGCTGACCACCCGGCCGGTCACGGTCCCGGTCAGGATCGGCTCAAGGCGCAGTTCGGCCGAAACCTCGGCCGCGCGGGGGATGTCGATGCTGAGCGATCCATCGGCATAGTCGGCCAGCGCCGCCCCGGCAAGATGCGATCCGGCCGGCACATCGGCAAAGACCACGCGGCCGGTGGCATCGGCCTTTGCCTCGCGCTCACCCAGGCGCACCACGGCACCGGGCAGGGCTTTGCCGGTTTGCGCGTCCAGCACCACAAGGTTCAGCGTGCCGGTGGTGATCGGTTCAAGCTCGATGGTCGTCTCGACCGTCTCGGCGGCGACGATCCGCGTTTCCTGCCGGGCCGGGTGATACCCGTCAAGCGCGGCCGCAACCGTGGCCGCGCCCTTTTGCAGATCGGGCGTTTCAAAGCGCCCGTCGGCCCCGGTCTTCAGGTTCAGCTTGCCGATGGTGAGGCTTGCGCCGGGCAGGGGCTCGCCGGTCTGCGCATCGCGCACGATGCCGGCCAGACGCCCGGTCACGATCGGCTCGAGCATGATTTCCTGGCGGGTGGTTTCGCCCTCGGCGATGGTCAGCGCCACCGTCGCGGGCTTGTATCGGGCAAGCGTTGCGGTTGCGGCGGCACCGCCGGCCTCCAGCCCAAGCATGGCAAAAGCGCCGTTTGCGTCGCTCGTCACGCGCTTTTCGCCGACCGTCACGGTGACGCCGGGCAGGGGCTGGCCGGTATCGGCTGCCAGAACCCGCCCTTCGAGGTTGCCGGTGCCGGCGGGCTGAAGCAGGATATCGCCGATCTTGTGAATGCCGGGGTCCAGCTTTCCGAGGTCGCGCCGTGCCTCCAGGTAGTCGGGGTGTTCGACGACCACCTTGGGCGAACGGCTGGAAATCTGCCGCACGCGGAAGGCGCCGTCGGGCCCGCTGCTGGCGCTCTTGCGGCCGATGAAGACCGAGGCATCGGCAATCGGCGCGCCGGTCACCAGGTCGCGGATCACCCCGGCGACGGTAACGGTGCGCTTGACCGGTTTCGGGCCGACCGTGGCGACATTGATGCGCGGGGTTGCGGTTTCACCCTGCGCCACCTGAACGGTCACTTTCGGCGGGCCCTTGATCAGCTTGTTGCCGTTGGCGGCGTAATAGTCCTTGCCCTGGGCGAAGGGATTGAGGATCAACACCGCCTCGCCCGGCGGCACGTCTTCGAAGACGAAACGGCCCTCCTCGTCGCTGATCGCCTGTTTCTGGCCCGACACGAGCGGGGCGCCCCCGGCGGCGGACATCAGGACGGTGGCCGATTTCAGCGGCTCGCCGCTTTCTTCGTCCACCAGTACGCCGGCAATGCGCCCCAGCCCGTCGGCGCCTGCCACCGCCCGCAGGACGGGTTTCATCTCAAGCGGCCGGTCGGGGATCAGGAACACCTGTTCTGCAAGGGGGTCGTAGCGCGGGGACTTGGTGACGGTGATCTCGTGGTGGCCCGGGTAAAGCTCCAGGCGAAAGCTGCCATCATCGGCGGATGTGGTCTGATAGGTGCCCGAGGCAATGCGCGCCCCGGCCACAGGCGCGCCGTCCGGTTCGCCTGTCACAACGCCGAATACCGCGGCCGAACGTTCGGAGCCGGCCTGTTCCGCTGCCCGGCGGATCGCATCGGCGGGAAGGAAGCGATAGAAGAAATCGAGGGCGTTGTAGCTGCGATCGTCGCCCGCAGCGTCGGCCTCGTCCAGGCGCTTCTCCAGCGCCTCCAGCGCCACGCCCTTTTCATAGGGCGAAAGGTCGTTGAACGCCTTGGGCAATTCCTGCACGTTCAGCGCATCGAGCTGCGCGGCAAAGGCATCGAGCCCCGGCGTCTGCGCCACGGCCCGCGAAGGCCATGATGCCGCGACCAGCACCATCAGCACGGCTGCAACCAGCGCCGGCCAGAGCCCGCCGGCCGCGCGAACGCGCGCCTGCCGGGCCATCACCCCGACCTCTTGTACTGGATCGCCAGCAGCGCCTTCATGGAACGCGCGCTCACGGAATTGGACACCGGCGGCGTGCCTTCCGGCAGGCATCGATCGGCGCGCTCGAGCAGGTTCTGATAGCGGTTCATGAGTTCGTTGAACTTCGCATCATAGGCGTCCTGGAGCTTTCTCAGACCGATCTCCATGCCGACCTTGACC
>JALSRF010000164.1 GCA_026984895.1 Paracoccaceae bacterium | reverse complement strand
CAATACGACGAAGGGCAGGATCACCTTGCCATATTCGGATTGCTTGAAATCCCCGCGCAGCAGTTCGGCGATCGACCAAACGAAAGAGCTCAGGGACTTGATATCGGTACTGCTCATGAATGTTGCCTTGGTTTCCCCCTGAAGGGGGTGTCGGTTGAAATGTAATTCTCGCAAGAGGTTAGCACGGGTTGCCTGCGCGAAAAAAGCCTGCCGGTGGGCAATTCCGCCGGGTTTCCTAGTATTTTGTCATTCCACACGCATGACCTCCCCGGTATCGAGCCGTTTCACATAATCCACCGCACTCCCGTTCCAGTGGTAGGCGAAATGCGCGCCCTGGGTTGGGATCGGGATCACGTCGGGCCAGAATACGGCGATGCAGTTTCCCCCCTCATAGCGCAGGCTGGGCCAGGTGATGCCGTTGGAATCGGCAGCCCGCCGCTCGGCCCCGAAGTGCTGAGAGGCGGCGTAGTCGTCGGGGTGCAGGAGATCGGCCATCCCGGTAACGTCATCCAGATCGGCATCGACCGAGCCTACCAGTTCGCGAAACTGCGATGTCCAGCCCGGCGCCTCATCCGTGGCCCGCATGGTCCTGGCGTGGTGGTGGATGGTTTCGGCAAGGGCAACTTCGGTGCGATCGCCGGCATAGTAGATCCCGAATGTGCCATCGGAAAACCGGCTCGGGCGCAGGGGCGAGCAATGGACAAACGGGGCCATGACCCAGCTGGCGCCAGGCCCGGAAACGCGCCGCGCCACGGGAACCTTTGACAGGTCGCCGATGCTTTCCCGGATGCGCGGGTTGAACTTGGCCTCGGCCGAGGCCAGCGCCTCCCAATCGGCCGGGTCGGCAATGTCTTCAAACAGGTCAACCGGGGGATATATCGAGCGGATGATGCGGGAGGTGCGTGGCCAGACCACCCTTCGGGATGGCGCCGTCACCATGCGCCGCGCTCGGCGTCCAGATAGCTGCGGATGTCGATCAGGTCGGTGATTTCGCCGCGCATCATGACGTCAAGCGCGCTCTGCCCACCGAAATTGGCGTTGGGCTTGCGAATCCAGACATAGCCCCGGGCCGGATCGGTGAAGAGATACCGCAGCCCCTTGTGGATGCCCATGAGGATGGCCATGCGGGCGCGCAGGTCGCGATCGATCCGGCCGATATTGCCCTCTTTCCAGCGTGCCCAGGTCCGCGGTGCCATGCCGCCCAACAGGGTGCGGGCCTCGAGATCGCTCAGCTGCCACGTGCGAAACAGGTTGATCGTGGCACGTGCAAGCGCGGTGGCCTCTTCATCGGTGATGATCGGAACGCTGGGGTTGGCGCTGGTCTGCTCAAGCGTGGTGAACTGCATGACGGCCTCCTTATGGCAACAATATAGCAACATATTGCCATTTGGCAAGGTTGCGCTGGGCGAAATCCTCACCCCCACGGCCGCCGCTTCGGCATCTCCTCGCTCACCACCACCTCGCGCAACATGCCACCCGTTATCAGCCCCTCGCGCACCCAGTCGAGCGCCTGCCACCAGGCCTCGTAGGCGCGGCGTGCGTTCCTGATCTGGTCCGGATGCGGGCGCCAGGCGACGGGGCAGGCCAGGATGTCGACCCGGCGGGTTCGGCCGCGCCAGGTGACATGCGCGGTGCCGACGATCTCGGTCCTGGCCCGCACGCCATGCTGGTTGCGCCTGACCTCAACGGGCACGCAGCGCGGCACGGCGCCGGGCATCCAGTCGGGCGTCAGACCGGCGCGCGCAAGTTCCGCGATGCGGATCGCCATGCGCTTGCCGCCCAGCGCATCGGGCAGGCCGGCAACCACGGCGGCCACGACTTCGGCGTCCTCGTGGGTATAGCTGCCGATCTTGTAGCGCCCGCCGTCGATCTGGCAGCCAAGCTGGGCGCGCTGGTAGAGGACGTATTCCAGGCCATAGCCCCGGGCCTCGGCCTCGACGTCCGGGGGCGGCGGCAGTTCCAACTGTGCCTTCTCGCGCCCGAAGGCCCATTCAAGAACCGCCTGCACGCCCAGCGCCCGGGGCTCCTGCCGCTTGCCGCGGATACGCTCAAACCGGGTCATCGCACACCCCGCATGCGCAGCCGTTCGGGTGTGACCAATCCCTTTGCCAGCATCAGATCGCACATGCCATTGCTGATCGCGCTGGGCGGCAGGTATTTGTCGGAGTTCACGAGGCCCGCGTAGAACGCCGCCAGCTCGTCCGGACTCATGCGCGGCTTGTCGAGGGGCTTTCGCTTGGCGGTCTTTCCCCGGCTGGCCTGCGCCAGGCGCTGGGCAGCACGCTCCATGGCGCGATCCAGCGCCTTGGGCCCATCCGGCGGGGCAGGGTGGGTGGAACGGGTTTCACGCGCCACCTCGAGGATCGTGCTTTCCGACAGGCCGAGATCGTTGCGCCAGCGGCGAACGTGCTCCTGGGCAGACTGACCCTGCCACCAGCCGGGCAGCGCGCCGGTGGCATCAAGGCCCAGCGCTTGCAGAAGTTCGCCGAAAAACCCATCGGGAAGATCTTCGCGCGCCTGCGCGCCCTCCTCCTCCTTTACTGGTTCCCTTAAAGGTTCCCTTACAGGGTTAGTCTCCGGAATCCGGAGATGGCTTTGGGCAAAATCAGGAGATGGCTTTGCCGAAAATCCGGAGATGGCTCCATGTCCGGATTCCGCAGATGGCGCGACGTTTTCGCGGTCATTCCCATCTCCGGTTTCCGGAGTTGGCTCTTGTGGAAAGTTCTCTTCGAAACCCAATATGTAGCGGGTGGCCTGGCGCTTGTGGGTGCGCGGATCGTGCACCCGGATGCGGTGGATCAGGCCCAGTTCCTCGAGCTTGGAGAGATGCGCGTTCAGGGCAGAGATCGACATCTCGGCATCCTCGGCCAGCCGCGCCTGGGTCGGGAAGCACCCGAAATCCGGATTGTGGCGGTCGCACAGATGCCAGAGCACGATCTTGGTGGCGGGCTTGAGGCCGCGCTGCTGGATGGCCCAGTTGGTGGCCTTGTGGCTCATGGCGCACCTCCTTCCAGCAGGCGGACCAGCGCGCGGGCGTCCGCGCGTTCCGTCCGGTCGGGGCTGAGTTTGAGAACCACCCGGCAGGCGAGCAGATTAAGGCTGTCGCGATGATGGACAGCATCGGCGAGAATGGTGCGCGCCTCGGCCAGGCGGTCGCGCTGCCAGGGGGCCAACATCCCGCCCCCGACCATATCCGCGGCCATCACCTCCGCCCCCTGCGCACGGGCTTCACCGGCTGCACTTCCTTGCTCTGCAACCAGGCGCGCACGACATCGCGCCGGTAGAAGATCTTGCGCCCCGCCTTGACGTAGGCCGGGCCCTTGCGCTGGGCCGCCCAGCGCCCGAGCGTGTCGGTGGTGATGCCAAGTTCGCGGGCTAGCTCATTGCGGCTGATCCAGTCCGCCAAAATGCCCCCGGTCTGGTCGTGACCTGCGATTTCCATACTCTTCATCTCTGTCCTCCTGTTCACTGCCGATGCCCGGCAAAAGCGGGCGAATATCGGTGAACAGCAGGAGCACAGAGAGAGGGGTGGCG
>JALSRF010000163.1 GCA_026984895.1 Paracoccaceae bacterium | reverse complement strand
GCTGGAAACCAAGTTCATCGTGCGTCAGTCCCCCGCCTTCATCGGCGTCCGGCAGGGCGAGATGAACATGCTGCAATGGGTCAACGTGTTCGTTCTGCACAAGCGGCTCGGGGGGCAGCTGAACGAGCTGTCGCTGAAATGGCTGGGCCAGAAGCTTCCTGATCTGCCCAACCTTTGAGCCCGCAACAGGCATGACAGCGGGCGGGGCGGCAGGAATTCGCCCCGCCCGATCAAGGGGAGTTCCCGATTGTTTCAGGGCCTGGTTCCGGCGGTCTGTCGTCGGGTCCGAATGCGGCCTTTGCGCAAGACTGGGAGGGTGCCATGAAAGGGCCGAGATACTTTGCGCCTTCCGGGGGGCTGCCCCCGCAGACATCCCTGCTGAGCGACCGGGCGGTATTCACCAATGCCTATGCCGTCATTCCGAAGGGAACCTTCAGCGACATCGTGACCAGCTATCTGCCCGGCTGGAAGCACACCCGGCTCTGGGTTCTGTCGCGGCCGCTGTCCGGTTTTGCCGAAACCTTTTCCCAATACCTCATGGAAGTGGCGCCGGGCGGTGGCAGCGCGAAGCCCGAGACTGACCCCCAGGCCGAAGCGGTGCTGTTCGTCGTCGAGGGGCGCGCCGAACTTGCGCTCGAGGGCGCATCGCATGACCTGACACCGGGCAGCTACGCCTATCTGCCGCCCTCGGCGGACTGGTCGTTTCGCAATACCGGTGAAACGGCGGTCAGGTTCCACTGGATACGCAAGCGCTACGAACATGCTGACGGGCTGAGCGCCCCGGAGCCTTTCGTCGTCAACGAGGCGGACATTCCCCCGGAGCCGATGCCCGACACCGAAGGCGCCTGGGCGACGACCCGCTTTGTCGATGTGGCCGATCTGCGCCACGACATGCATGTGACGATCGTCACCTTGCAACCGGGCGCGGTCATCCCCTTCGCGGAAACCCATGTGATGGAGCACGGGCTTTACGTTCTGCAAGGAAAGGCCGTCTATCACCTGAACCAGGACTGGGTAGAGGTCGAGGCCGGAGACTACATGTGGCTGCGCGCCTTCTGCCCGCAGGCCTGTTACGCCGGCGGACCGGGGCCGTTTCGTTATCTGCTCTACAAGGACGTGAACCGGCACATGAAGCTCGGCCCGCCGTGGCCTTCCGAGCGCCGCTGACTGGTGGCGGCGGTGGCGTCTGTTGACGGAGGCCGTCTGGCGCTGGCTGAGGGCCGGGCGCGCCGGATGGCACCCTTTGAACCGTGCAAGCCGCAAACGGGAAACCGCGTATACGCGTGCTCTACCGGTGCGAACAAGGAAGTGCGGCGCAGTCTCTGCGGGGGCCGGAGAACCTCTGCCGCCGGTCCCATCCCCGCCGCCACCGTCCTGAGCGGAATGTTTCCCCGCCTCCCCCTCCGCCTCCTCCTCCGCCGCCTCTGCCGCGCCGAGAGTTTCCCTTTGTTGTCAGGGGTCAACCGGGCCGGCCATTCACCTGCGCCCGCGCACAACGGCCGAAATCGGTCTCTGCGTGGCGTTTTCCTCTGCGCCTCATGACTGCGGTGGTCTGCCAGATTTTCGGCAACTCACGGAAATCACACCATTCTTCCTTAACGGCACCCGAACGGTTCGATGCCGGGGGCATTTGCCGACAATCGGCCGGGATCGGTCGATCCGCCCCCGGGGGCCGCTGCGGGCGGCTTGTGCCAGGAGCGTCAATGCGTCCGCCCGTGCCGGCCATGCACCGGGATGACAGCCCGGCGGCCGCGTGCTATCCAGAGCCATGGAACCCGTTGCTCGGGCGGCGGTGCGAACAGGGAACCGGTGCTTCAGTAACCGAACGTGCCCAGGGAAGACATGGAGAGGTGCATGGCGGTCTGCCGTCGTGAAATCGAGCGCGCGCTCAGTGGGCTTCTGAAATATGCCTATGTGCTGGGCCGCGATGGCGAACTGGCCAGGGAACTGGTTCAGGAGACCGTCGTCAAGGCGCTCAGCACCAGCAATCAGCCCGAAAGCCCCGACGCCTTCCGGCCCTGGCTGTTTTCGATCCTGCGCAATGCCCATATCGACCACATGCGGCGTGACCGGCGCCACAATGACCGTCACGTGGCCGTGGACAACATGGATGCGCTGCCCGCGATCGGCGGCCATGTCGAGGATACGGTGATCAATCAGCTTTCGGTGCGAGAGGCGGTGATGCGCCTGCCTGACTCGCATCGCGATATCCTGGCTCTGGTGGATATTGCCGGGTTCAGCTATGCCGAGGCCTCGGCGACGCTGGGCATTCCGAAGGGAACGGTGATGAGCCGGCTGAGCAGGGCGCGCCGGGCAATGCTGCTTGAAATCAGCGCGGGAAATGTGCATTCCATTGAAACCGCAAGAAAAAACAAGAAGGCTTCGGTGCAGGGATGACAGCGGCAATCACATCCGTCTCGGAACAAACGGTTCATGCCTATGTGGATGGCGAGCTGTCCGCGCATGAGGCAGCCGCGCTGCTGCGGCGGATGGCCGGCGACCCGGACCTGGCCGAACAGGTGGCGACCCTGACCCGGCTGAAATCTGAATTGCGCGATCTGCCGCTGCCGCCGGGGCTGAGGGCGCCCGATCTCGCGGCGCTGGAGGCGCGGCTCCTGGACGGGCGACCGGGCAGGCGACCGGGCAGGTGGCCAGGCGGGCGGCCGGCAACGGAGAGCGTGCCGGGCATCGCCTGGTGGGGCCGGCTTGCCGGCATGGCCGCCGCCGTTGCGGTGGTTCTGGCCGGGATGTGGCTGCTTGGACCGCGCGCCGGAAGCCCCGGCGGGCTGGTGCGCAGCGATATGGTGACGGCGGCGGTGGCGCGGCATCTGGAATGGCTGAAAGGGCCGGCGGCCCGGGGCGGAAACGAGCGCGACGTGACGCTGACCGCCTTCGCCCGCAGGCACGGCCAGGTCTACGTGCCCGATCTGGGCGCAAGCGGCCTGCACATCGTGCGCACGGCGCCATTTGCCGACCGCGGCGTGCAACTGGGCTACGTCGGTGTGCATGACTGCCGGCTGAGCCTGTTCATCCTGCCCGATGCCGGCGCGCGTCCCACGCCGCTGCAAGAGGTTGGCAGCGACGCCGCGCGGGTGTTCGTGTGGCGCACCAACCGGCTGGACTATCTTTTGGTTGCCGCCCATATGGACCCGTCGCGACTGGACCTGATTTCGACGGCGGTGTTCGATGCGACCCGCAACCTGCAGCCGTTCAGCCCGGCCACGCAACTGGCCCTGGAGATCAACCACCGTACCGCGCGATCGTGCGCCATCGGTTGAGCGCGCCGCGGCCGGAATTCGCCTGCCCCGGGGCCCGATCCAGGATTTTTTCGGCCCGTTTCGTTTTTTTTGCCGGTCGAGGGAATAATCCGCGGGGCTGGGTCGTCTAACATGTATCGACGGATGTCGTTTCATGGCCGCCGGGGTCCAGCTTCCTGCAGGATCTGACCCGGGGGCTGTGGCGTCAGCGGTGCGCTAAACAGCAGATTCGGTTGATTGACGGAAACGCACAGGGAGTAACAGGATGACCAACAAACCCCAGTTCAACGGTATGACCCG
>JALSRF010000162.1 GCA_026984895.1 Paracoccaceae bacterium | reverse complement strand
GCGGCCTCGGCGGCCACCTTTGCCACCGCGTCGAAGTCCAGCCCCAGGATCGCCGCCATCGCGCCGACCCCCACCGGCACCGCCTCCTGCATGGCGCGCCCGCGAATGCGCAACAGGCGCGCGGTAGCGCCGATCTTCAGCGCCCGGGCCGCCGCCAGCGCCGAATACTCGCCCAGC
Source organism: Paracoccaceae bacterium (assembly GCA_026984895.1). GTDB lineage: Bacteria > Pseudomonadota > Alphaproteobacteria > Rhodobacterales > Rhodobacteraceae > JAJRUE01. The sequence continues at coordinate 3,388 of JALSRF010000162.1, read as the reverse complement.
GAATGCCCGGCCACGAAAGCCGCGTCGGTGACCGGAAACCCTTCGGCCTCCATCGCCCGAACCGCGGCCAGCGAGGTCGCCATCAGCGCGGGCTGGGCGTTTTCGGTCAGCGTCAGGCGGTCCTGCTCGCCTTCCCAGACAAGGCGCGAAAGCGATTCGCCAAGGGCTTCGTCCACCTCCTCGAACACCGCCCGGGCCTGCGGCCAGGCTTCGGCCAGCGCCCGCCCCATGCCGATGATCTGGGCCCCCTGTCCGGGGAATACATATGCAAGGCTCATGCCGCCTCCCGTGCCGGTCGTTCCTGTCATTCCCGTGTAACGCCAGCGCCCCGGGCCGGCAAGACACCCCGCGCGGGGCCGCCACCGCGCCCCGGGCCGGCAAGACACCCCGCGCCACGGCGCCGGCCGCCCCGCACGCCGCCGCTCGCACCACCAGGCGCGCCACCGCACGGGGCACTGCCCCGCCCCGCGCGTGCCACGCGGGGCCGCCACCGCGCCCGCGCCCAGCCGGGCGGCGCCTTTTGCGCCCCGGCACCCTTGCATCGCCACGTCAACGGTGTATAAGGCCGCTTCACGTTTTTCCGCATGGCCTGAAACCAGCGCAGCCTCTCGTGGGTGGGACGCGGAAAATCACTGCCCGCCCTTTGAAGTGCGCTCGACATGAATGGAGTGAACATGCCGCTTTACGAGCATGTGATGATCGCGCGTCAGGACCTGTCCGGCGCGCAGGCCGAAGGGCTCATCGAACATTTCGGCACGATCCTGTCCGACAACGGCGGAAAGCTGGTCGACAGCGAATACTGGGGCCTCAAGACCATGGCCTACAAGATCAACAAGAACCGCAAGGGGCACTATGCCTTCATGCGCACCGATGCGCCGGCCCCGGCGGTGCAAGAAATGGAGCGCCTGATGCGCCTGCACGAAGACGTGATGCGGGTTCTGACCGTCAAGGTGGACAAGCACGACGAAGGCCCCTCCATCCAGATGCAGAAACGCGACGACCGCGGCGACCGCCGCCGCTGATCCTCAAGAAAAGGAGCCAACCAATGGCAGCCAAACCGTTTTTCCGCCGTCGCAAGGTCTGTCCGTTCTCCGGCGACAACGCCCCCAGGATCGACTACAAGGACACCCGCCTGCTGCAACGCTACATTTCCGAGCGCGGCAAGATCGTGCCTTCGCGCATCACCGCCGTTTCGGCGAAGAAGCAGCGCGAACTTGCCCGTGCCATCAAGCGCGCGCGGTTCCTCGCCCTGCTTCCCTATGCCGTGAAGTAAGGAGTGCGATCCATGCAAGTCATTCTACTCGAACGCGTTGCCAAGCTGGGCCAGATGGGAGATGTGGTCTCGGTCAAGGACGGTTACGCCCGCAATTTCCTGCTGCCCCAGGGCAAGGCGCTGCGCGCCAACGCCGCCAACGTCGCGGCGTTCGAAGCGCAAAAGGCGCAGCTTGAGGCGCGCAATCTCGAAACCCGGAAAGAAGCCGACGCGCTGGCCGAAAAACTGGACGGCCAGCAGTTCGTGGTGATTCGCTCGGCCTCCGAAACCGGCTCGCTCTACGGGTCGGTTTCGCCGCGCGATGCCGCCGAGGCCGCCACCCAGGCGGGCTTTTCGGTTGACCGCAGGCAGGTCGCGCTGAAACGCCCGATCAAGGAGCTGGGCCTGCACAGCGTGATCGTCAGCCTGCACCCCGAGGTGGAAGCCGAGATCACGCTCAACGTGGCCCGTTCGCCCGAAGAGGCCGAACTGCAGGCCTCCGGCAAGTCGATCCAGGAACTCGCCGCCGAGGCCGAGGCCGAAGCCGAGTTCGAGATCGCCGAACTGTTCGACGACATCGGTTCGGCCGCTGCGGAGGACGAAGAACTTGTCGGCGGCCCGCAGGCCCCGGATGCCGACGCCGACGCCGCCCGGGACGAGGACGCCGCCGACCCGGCCGAAGACGAGACCGCCAGCGCCGGCTGAGGACGCAACGTCCGGCCCGCGCAGGCAACCGCGTCACAGGGTCCGCGCACCGCGCGCGGGCCCTTTTTCCTGCGGTCGGTGACCTTTGCAGGCCCAGGCGCTATCATGGCCGGGCACAACAAGGTTCACTGCCAGAAATGACGGCCTTCATACCGCCCACCGTGTCCCCGCCGCACTCCCCGCTTGGCGTGATCGGCAGCCTGCGTGCCGTGCGCCGCAACGTGCTCTCCATCCTGCCGGCCATCGCCTATACCCAGCCCATCGTCTCGGGCACCACCGGCCCGGCGCGCTGGCACATGGTCCAGAGCCCCGAATCGATGCGCCGCGTGTTTCTGGACAACCACGCCAATTACCCGAAATCCGAGGTGATGATCCGCATGCTGCGTCCGGCGGTCGGTCGCAGCCTGTTCACCGCCAGCGGCGCACACTGGCGCTGGCAGCGCCGGGCCATCGCCCCCGTATTTGCCGCGCGCAACATCGACGCCCTTGCACCGTTCATGACCGCCACCGCCCGGCGATGCAGCGCCGCACTGGCCGCGCAGGACGGGCCACAGGCCATCGTCAGCGCGATGCTTGGCGCCACCTTCGACGTGATCTGCGAGGTGGCGCTTTCCGGGCGGGACAGCTTTGACAGTGCACGTTACGGCGCTGCAATCACACGATATTTCCTGACCGTGGGCCGGGCCTCCCTGCTGGATTTCCTGAAGGTGCCGTCCTGGTTTCCGCGCCCGGCCGAACTTGCCGGGGCCGGGGCCGTGCGCACCATGCACAAGATGGTCAGCGCCGCGATCGAACGCCGCCGCCGCGCGGCTCCAGGCCCCACGCGCGATCTGCTGGACCACATGATGGAGGCGCGCGATCCCGACAGCGGCCAGACCATGTCGCCGCGCGATCTGCTGCACAACATGCAGTTCTTCATCGTCGCCGGGCACGAGACCACCGCCCTTGCCCTGTCCTGGGCGCTGCTGATGCTGGCGCACGATCCGCCGACCCAGGAGCGCGCCGCCGCAACCGCCCGGGCCCGGTTGCAGGGGCGCACCGCCAGCGCGCGCGACCTTGCCGCCCTGCCCGAGATCGACGCGATCCTGCAGGAGACCATGCGCCTGTATCCACCGGTGGGCCTGCTGGCACGCGACGTGCTGTCGGCGGACCGGATCCACGACCGCGAAATTCGCCCCGGCGATACGGTCTTTCTCAACATCTACGGGCTGCACCGGCACCGGCTCTACTGGCGCGCGCCAGAGCTCTTTCGCCCCGGGCGGTTCGCCCCGGAAAAGCGCGCGGCACGCGACCGCTACCTGCACCTGCCGTTCGGAGCGGGGCCGCGCATCTGCGTCGGAGCGAATTTCGCGATGCTGCAGGCGGGGATCATCCTGGCAAGCCTGCTGGCGCGCTTCCGCTTCAGCCCCGCACCCCCCCTTCCCGAGCCGG
>JALSRF010000161.1 GCA_026984895.1 Paracoccaceae bacterium | reverse complement strand
GATGCCGTTTTTGGGCGACAGTGCCATCCGCCACATGGGCGCGGTGCTGGCCGAGATGGAGGCCAGCCTGTTCCCGGCGCTGGCGCAAAAGCGCACCGAGATGCCGGTGGTGCCCGCGGGCGCAAAACAGTCCACGATGAACATCAACTCGATCCACGGCGGCGCCGGGGAACTGGACGATTACGCCAGCGAACTGCCCTCGGCCTGCGTCGCCGACAGTTGCCGCATGGTGATCGACCGGCGCTATCTGCTGGAGGAAGACCCGGCCGAGGTGGCGCGCGAGATCGTCGATCTGCTGGAACGGGTGAAGGCGCGGCGCGACCGGTTCCGCTATGAGATCCGGCCGATCCACGGCGTGGTGCCGACGATGACCGCGCGCGACGCGCCGGTGGTGCAGACCGTGTCGCGCGCCATTCGCGCGGTGCTGGGCAAGGCGCCCGAATACGTGGTGTCGCCGGGCACCTACGATCAGAAACATATCGACCGGATCGGGCGGATGAAGAACTGCATCGCCTATGGGCCGGGGATACTCGATCTGGCGCACAAGCCGGACGAATGGGTGGGGGTCGCCGACATGGTTGACTCTGCCAAGGTAATGGGGCGCAGTCTGATTGAACTCCTGGCAGAGGGTGCATGAGGATGCGCGCCGGGTCCAACAAGGAAAGGGAAAGCCGATGAAACATCTTTCACTGAAACTGGGGCTTGCGGGGGTCGCGGCGCTGGCGCTGAGCGCGGGCGCGGCCCTTGCCGCCAGGACCACGATCACCGTGGGCATGCAGCTTGAGCCGCCGCACCTGGACCCGACAAGCGCGGCGGCCGGGGCCATCGACCAGGTGACCTATGCCAATATCTTCGAGGGGCTGACGCGGTTCACCTCGACCGGCGCCATCGTGCCCGACCTGGCCGAAAGCTGGGACATCTCGGAGGACGGGCTGACCTATACGTTCCATCTGCACGACGGGGTGAAATTCCACGACGGCACCACCATGGACGCCGAGGACGTGAAGTTCTCGCTGGATCGCGCCCGCGGCGAGGGCTCGCAGAACGCCCAGAAGGCGCTGTTTGCGGCGATTTCCGAGGTCAACGTGATCGACCCGCTGACGGTGGAGATCAAGCTGTCCGAGCCCAACGGCAACCTGTTGTTCAACCTCGCCTGGGGGGATGCGGTGATCGTGGCCCCCGAAAGCATCAAGGACATCAAGACCCACCCGGTGGGCACCGGCCCGTTCAAGTTTGCCGACTGGGTGCAGGGCGACCACATCGACATCGTCAGGAACCCCGACTACTGGGGCACGCCGGCCAGGCTGGAAAAGGCGACCTTCAAGTTCATCTCCGACCCCACGGCGGCCTTTGCCGCGGTCATGGCCGAGGATGTGGACGCCTTCACCGGCTTCCCGGCGCCCGAAAACCTGGCCCAGTTCCAGGCCGATCCGCGCTTTCAGGTGCTGGTGGGCTCGACCGAGGGCGAAACCATCCTTTCGACCAACAACAAGATGCCGCCGCTTGACGATGTGCGCGTGCGCGAGGCGATCGCCCATGCCATCAACCGGCAGGAAATCATCGACGGCGCCATGTACGGGTTCGGCACCCCGATCGGCACCCATTTCGCGCCGCACAACCCGGCCTATGTGGACCTGACGGGGCTGTCGCAATACGACCCGGAACTGTCGAAGAAACTGCTGGCCGAGGCGGGGTATCCCGACGGCTTCACCACCACGCTGAAGCTGCCGCCGCCTTCTTACGCGCGGCGCGGCGGCGAGATCATCGCAGCCCAGCTGGCGGCCGTGGGGATCAAGACCGAGATCACCAATGTGGAATGGGCGCAATGGCTGGAGCAGGTGTTCCGCGGCAAGGATTACGGGCTGACCATCGTCAGCCATACCGAGCCCTTCGACATCGGCATCTATGCCCGGCCCGACTACTATTTCCAGTATGACAACCCGGTCTTCCAGAAGCTGATGAAGGATCTGAACGCCACCACCGACCCGACCAGGCGCGCGGCGATGCTGGGCGCGGCGCAGACGATCATCGCCAAGGACTATGTCAACGGCTACCTGTTCCAGCTGGCGGCGCTGACCGTGGCCAATGCCAAGATCAAGGGGCTCTGGGCCAATGCGCCGACCCAGGCCACCGATCTGACCGCGGTCTGGTGGGACGAGTAGGCGGTGCCGGGCGGGAGCAGACCCTCTACGGTTCACGCGGAGGGCAGCGTCCGTCCGCGGGCGGAAGCGAAGCGCCCGCCCGTGGGGGCGGACGGGCGCTGCCCGGCGGTGCCGCCGGGCGGGTTCTGCAAGGGCAGGGCCGCTATCGATCTGTCCTGGCTGCCCCGCCTTTCAGGTGACCGGCTGACATGCTGCGCTACACGCTGAAAAGACTGCTGTCGCTGGCGATCAGCCTGATCGTCGCCAGCGTGGTGATCTTCGTCGCCATCGAGGTGGTGCCGGGCGATCCGGCCTCCTACATGCTGGGGATCAACGCCCAGCCCGATACGGTGGCGGCGCTGCGCGACGAACTGGGGCTGAACGCCGGCCCGGTGGTGCGCTATTTCCATTGGGTCTTCGGTCTGCTGCACGGCGATTTCGGCACCTCCTACACCTATCGCACGCCGGTTGCCGGGATGATCGGCCAACGGCTGTGGGTCTCGCTTCCGCTGGCGCTTCTTGCGCTGACGCTTTCGACGCTGATCGCCTTTCCCGCCGGCATCCTGGCGGCGACCCGGCGCGGCTCGGCCCGGGATCTGGGCGTGATGGGGGTGACGCAGCTGGGCGTGGCGGTGCCGAATTTCTGGTTCGCCATGCTGATGGTGCTGGTTTTCGCGATCAAGCTGCGCTGGTTTTCCGCCGGCGGCTTTCCGGGCTGGGAGGCGGGGCTCTGGCCCGCTCTCAAGGCGCTGTTGCTGCCGGCGGTCTCGCTGGCGCTGCCGCAGGCCTCGATCCTGGCCCGCGTGATGCGCTCGGCGCTGCTGGACGTGCTGGACGAGGATTACATCCGCACCGCCCGCGCCAAGGGGCTGACGCGCGCCCAGGTGTTGCGCCGGCACGCGCTGAGAAACGCGCTGATCCCGGTGCTGACCATCATCGGGCTGCAGTTTTCCTTCCTGCTGGCCGGCGCCATCATCATCGAGAACGTGTTCTTCCTGCCGGGCCTCGGGCGGCTGGTGTTCCAGAGCATCTCGGCGCGCGACCTGATCGTGGTGGAAAGTGTGGTGATGCTGCTGGTCTTTGCCGTGGTGGTGGTGAATTTCGCCGTCGATCTGGCCTATGCCGCCGTCGATCCGCGGCTGAGAAAACGGCGATGAGCGCGCGCATCCCCCGCAGCCTGTGGCTGGGCGCGGCGCTGACGCTGGTCTTTGTCGGCGCGGCGCTGCTCTCTTACCTGTGGACGCCCTATGCGGTGACCCAGATGGCCATTGCCGACAAGCTGAAGCCGCCGAGCGCCGCGCACTGGTTCGGCACCGACCATTTCGGGCGCGACATCTTTTCGATGATCATGGTGGGTGCGCGCACCTCGATCGCGGTGGCGCTGGTGGCGGTCGGCATCGGCATGGCGCTTGGCGTGCCGCTGGGGCT
>JALSRF010000160.1 GCA_026984895.1 Paracoccaceae bacterium | reverse complement strand
CGCCGCCTGCTGAACGTGACCACCGCCGACCGGCGCAGCGCCTACCGGGCCGGAGAGCCGGTGACCTTCCGCGTCTCGTCGAATTACCCGGCCTTCATCCGGCGCGCGGAAATCGTCGTCCGGGACATGACGCGGCGCGGGCAGCCGACGGTTGCCACGATCCCGACCGACAGCAACGGCACGGCGCAATGGGTCATGCCCGACGCGGGGTCTGCGCGCTACGCCTATGTGCTGCGCGTCTATGACGACCGGGGCCGCTTCGACGAGACCCGCGCGGCGGAAATCCGACGCGCGCAAAAGGCCTTTGCCAGCCAGCCGCGGGCGGCAGAGGCGGTGGCGGTAGCACCGGGCGAGGGCGAAGACCGCACCGCGCGGCGCGGCATCCCGGTCCACGGCGGCGTGATCACCGTATCGGGCAAGGGCGGCGTTCCCGGCGGCACCGTGAAGGTCATGGGCGAGGACGTGCCGGTTGACGGTTCGGGCCGCTTCGTGGTCAGTCGCATCCTGCCGGCGGGCGATCATGTCGTCAGCGTCGATGTCGGCGGCCGGAACATCGTGCGCGATGTGCACATTCCCGCCTCCGAATGGTTCCGCACCGGCATCATCGACCTCACCGCCGGGCTGCGCCGGGACGGCGGGACCGGCGGCACGAACGATCGCTACATTGACGGCCGCATGGCCTTCTACCTGAAGGGGCACACGCGCGGCGGCTTCACCATCACCGGTTCGCTCGATACCGGCGAGGGTCCGATCGGCGGCCTCTTCTCGCGGCTGAACGACAAGGACCCGCGCCGGGTGCTGGACCGGCTGCGCCGGGACGGCAGCGAACTCTACCCGACCTATGGCGACGACAGCACCTATTTCGACGACACGCCGAGCGCGGGGCGCATATATCTGCGGGCCGAAAACGATACCCTGCGCCTGACCTGGGGCGATTTCAAGGCCGGGATGACCGGGGCCAGCCTGCTGCACAACACCCGCGATCTTTACGGCGCCGAACTGCGCTACCATTCGCGCGCCACCACCAGCCGGGGCGAATCGCGCGTTTCGGCGGTGGCCTATGGCGCCTCTCCCGACACGCTCAGCCAGCGCGACATCCTGCGCGGCACCGGCGGGTCGGTCTATTTCCTGACCCATCAGGACATTACCGCGGGCTCGGCCACGCTGAGCGTGCAGGTGGTGGATCCGGCCACCGGGCGCATCGTCTCCTCGCGCCAGCTGGCGCCGGGAACCGATTACACCATTGACCACATCCAGGGGCTGGTGATGCTGACCCGCCCGCTGGCGTCCAGCGCGGCCGACAGCGGCCTGGTCACGAGCGGCGCAGCCAAGTATGAGGTGACTCTCGTCGCCCAGTACGAATACACCCCCAACGGCACGTCGGTTGACGACCTGTCGGTTGGCGGCCGGGTCGAGGCCTGGGCCGGAGACCGGCTGCGCTTCGGGGTGAGCGCGATGCGCGAAAACGTCTCCGGCGCCGCCCAGGACATGCGCGGTGCCGATCTGCGCTACCAGCTTGGCGACAGGAGCTATGCCGATATCGAATACGCCCGCACCTCGGGTCCCGGCATTTCCCGTTCGAAATCCACCGACGGGGGGCTGACCATCGTGTCGTCCTCGGGGCCGGGGAGCACCGGCGCGGGCGCCCTGCGCTTTGACAGCCATTTCGACCTGCGCGACCTCGGGGTTTCGCGCGACGGTTTCGTTGCGCTTCGCTACGAGGGCAAGCAGGCGGGCTTCTCGACCCTGAACGAGGATATCAGCGCCGACCAGACCCTTGTCGGCGGGGAATTCGACATTGCGCTGAACGCGCGGCTGAGCCTTGGCGGCGACGTCGAGCATTTTTCCCGGGTCGGCGGCAACCGCCACGATGACGGCGAATTGCGGCTGCGCTATGCGCTTTCGGACAGATGGACGCTGGAAGGCGGGCTGGCCCATACCGACAGGGTCACCATCGGCATGCCCGGCGACACCGGCACGAGAACCGATGCCGCGCTGCGCGTCACCCACAAGGCCAGCGAGGACGTCGATCTCCATGTCTTCGGGCAGGGCACGCTGGCCCGCAGCGGCGGCATCGCCCGGAACGACCGCCTGGGCGCGGGGTTCGATGCCCGGCTGAACGACCGGTTCGACCTGGCCGGCGAAGTGTCGGGCGGCTCCGGCGGGCCCGGCGGCGCGCTGCAACTGAGCTACGCGCCCGGTCCCGACAGAAAGGTCTATTTCGGCTATACGCTCGATCCCACGCGCAGCGGCGCCGGCACGGCGCTTCGCGACCGCGGCCGGGTGGTGCTTGGCGGGCAGTGGCGGGCATCGGAAAAGGTGTCGGCCTACAGCGAGATGATCTACGATCTTCCCGGCAACCAGACCTCGCTGTCGCGCACCTTCGGGGTGAACTACACGCCGACATCGGACTGGACTCTGGGCGCCAGCGTGGAACTGGGCACAGTGCATGACGCCGTCAGCGGCAATTTCGACCGGGTGGCCCTGTCCTTCGGCGCCGCCCACGAACGCGACAAGGACAGAAGCTGGCGCGCGCGGCTGGAGTATCGCACCGAAGACGGCGCCGGCACCGTTCGCGACCGCAACACCTGGGCACTGAGCGTGGGGCTGACCAACAAGGTGAACGACAACTGGCGCCTGCTGGCCGATCTCGACAGCCTGATCTCGCGCAGCGCGCAGGGCGATCTGCGAAACGGCGAATACGTGAAGGCATCGCTGGGATACGCCTACCGCCCGGTGGACAACGAAAAGCTGAACCTGCTGGTGCGTCTGACCCATCTGCGTGATCTGCCCGGAGAGGATCAGGTCGGTGCCGACGGCACCATGAACCAGCCCCTGCAGGTCAGCAACATTCTGTCGGTGAACGGCAGCTACGATCTTTCGCCCAGGCTGACGCTGGGGGCCAAGCTCGGCTACCGCAAGTCGAGCGTTGCACCGCGCGGAACCACCGCCTTTACCGACAACACGGCAACGCTGGCCGCCCTGCGCCTGGACTGGCACCTGACCCACAAGTGGGATCTGATGGGCGAAGGGCGGGCCCTGTTCACCCGGGAAACCGACACCACCGAGCTGGGCGCCGCGCTGGCCGTCTATCGCCACCTCAACGCCAACGTGAAACTGGGCGTGGGTGTCGAATGGGGATCGGTGTCCGACAACATGGCCAGCATCAACTACCAGGGTCGGGGCCTGTTCCTGAATCTCGTGAACAAGTTCTGAGACCGCCGCCGCCTGCGCGGCCGCCTTGCCGGTCGCGCGCCCCGGCCCGGGGCCGGCAGCAGCGCCGGGGGCCGCGATTTCCGGCTACGGATCTTGGCGTGGCGCACTGCCCCGGGCGGTTTCCTTCCTGTCCTCCTGTTGCGGCGCGCGGTTTGCGGCGCGCGAGTTTCACGGGCGTTTCGCCCGGGCGTGTCCGGCAGGGCAGGCACGAGCGCAACGGACCGCCCGACCGGGGCCGAAGCGGCAGCCGGCGTATCGGCGCTGATATGGGCACCGGCGTCGGCGCCGGCGTTGGCGTGAGCATCGGCGTGGCATCGGTGTCGGGCCCGTCCGGCCCCCGGCCCGGAGCCCGCCGCGCCTTGTTGCGT
>JALSRF010000159.1 GCA_026984895.1 Paracoccaceae bacterium | reverse complement strand
AGCCGCTTGCCGTCCAAGTCGTAGGCGACGCAGATCTTCAGTTCGTCGAACCCGTCGAGCACATCCAGCTTGGTCAGCGCAATGCCGTTGATGCCGTTGATCGCACAGCTCTGGCGCACCAGAGGCGCATCGAACCAGCCGCAGCGCCGCTTGCGCCCGGTGGTGGTGCCGAATTCGTGCCCGCGCTCGCCCAGGCGCTGGCCGTCGGCGTCGTGCAGTTCGCTCGGGAACGGGCCTTCGCCGACGCGCGTGGTATAGGCCTTGACGATGCCCAGCACGAAATCGATCGCATTCGGCCCCAGCCCGGTGCCGGTGGCCGCCTGCCCGGCGATCACGTTCGAAGAGGTGACGAAGGGATAGGTGCCGAAGTCGATGTCCAGCAGCGCCCCCTGCGCCCCTTCGAACAGGATGCGGCGGCCGCGCCTGCGGGCATCGTCGAGCACCTTCCAGACCGGCGCCGCATAGGGCAGGATCCGGGGCGCGATGTCCCTGAGCGAGGCCAGCAGGGCGTCGCGCTCGACCGGCTCCAGCCCCAGCCCGCGGCGCAGCGCGTTGTGATGCACCAGCGCCCGGTCCACCCGCGTTTCCAGCGTCGCCCGGTCGCCCAGATCCGCCACCCGTATCACCCGCCGGCCCACCTTGTCCTCGTAGGCCGGGCCGATGCCGCGCCCGGTGGTGCCGATCCGGGCAACCGCATTGTGCTGCTCTCGCGCCCGGTCGAGTTCGCCGTGAAAGGGCAGGATCAGCGGCGTGTTTTCGGCAATCATCAGGGTTTCGGGGGTGATCGTCACGCCCTGCTCGCGCAGCCCGTCGATTTCCCCGATCAGATGCCAGGGGTCGAGCACCACGCCATTGCCGATCACGCTCAGCTTGCCGCCGCGAACCACGCCCGAGGGCAGCGCGTGCAGCTTGAACACCTTGCCCTCGATGACCAGCGTGTGCCCGGCGTTGTGGCCGCCCTGAAAGCGCGCCACCACATCGGCACGCTCGCTCAGCCAGTCTACCAGCTTGCCCTTTCCCTCGTCGCCCCACTGGGCGCCCACGACAACGACATTGGCCATGAATGTTCCTCGGACCGGCGAAACCCCGACAGGCGTATAGCCGCAGACGCGCCCCGGTAAAACAGCTAATTCGCCGCGCGATGTCTGCCGGGGCTGGACAGCCGGCCCGTTTCGGGGCGAGACTCGGCGCCAGTGACGCGCAATGTCACCGAAGCAATGAGGGAAAAATGGGATTTCTCATACGCTGGCTGTTCGCCTTCGTGCTGATCGCGGCAACCTTCAATCCGACACGTTGGAATTTCGCCCGCTGGGCCGGCGAAAATTTCTCGGACCAGATGCCGCTGACGCTGTTCTTCGGCCTGCTCCTGCTGGTCGGCTACATCATCTACCTGCGCGCCACGCTGCGCTCGATCGGCCCGTTCGGCATGGTGCTGGTGGTCGCCCTCTTCGCCGCGCTGATCTGGGTGCTTCACGACAAGGGGCTGCTGTCGCTTGCAAATGGCGCGTTCAACATCTGGCTGGGCATCCTGGCGCTGTCGCTGATCCTTGGCGTCGGGCTGTCCTGGAGCATCATTCGCCGCGCCATCTCCGGGCAGCTCGATGTCGACGATCACGACGAATAGCCAGCTGCGCTTCGGTTGGGGGTTGCGGTGCGCCGGACGAGGCTTTAGATACGCCCCGTTCAGGCTTTGCGGGTTGCCCATGGAAAACGTCGTTCTTGTCATTCATCTCATCCTGGCGGTTTGTCTGATCGGCGTGGTGCTTTTGCAGCGCTCCGAAGGGGGCGGGCTTGGTATGGGCGGCGGCGGCGGCGGGCTGGTCTCGGCGCGCGGCGTGGCAACCGCGCTCGGCAAGCTGACATGGATATTCGCCATTGCCTTCATCGCCACGTCGATCGTGCTGACCATCATCGCCGCACGGAAATCGGCCGGCAGCACGGTTCTGGATACGGCAACCACGCCGGCCCCGGCGACGGCACCGGCGCCGGCGCAAGGCACCCCGGCCGCCGGGACGATACCGGCACCGGCGACGGCCCCCGATACGCCGAAAGTGCCCGATGCCACCGACCTGCTGCCCCCGGGCGCGGGCGGAACCCAGCCGCCCGAGCCGACGCAGCCGCGGGCCGACTAGGGTCGGACGCGGAGGGCCGGACGCGGAGGGCCAGGCGCGGCGGGCCTGGCGCGGGCCTTTGGGCCGGGCGCGGGCCTTTCGAATTTCCCTGCCGTGGCCCTGGCCGCGCGCAGCCCGGTCGTTGCCTCACAAGCAGTTGTCACCGGCCATTTTCCAGCCACATCATGTAGCGGTGCGGTTGCGCGCCGCTCGCGAATCTGTTACCCGTCAAATCCCGTGGCGAGCCGGCAAAAATCCGCTTTCCGCACGTCATTATGACCTTCCACGGGGGATTTCCACCACATGGCGCGCTTTGTTTTCATCACTGGCGGGGTGGTCTCCTCGCTTGGCAAGGGGCTGACCTCGGCCGCACTTGGCGCGCTGTTGCAGGCCCGCGGTTATTCGGTGCGGCTGCGCAAGCTGGACCCCTACCTCAACGTCGATCCCGGCACCATGAGCCCGTTTGAACATGGCGAGGTCTTCGTCACCGACGACGGCGCCGAAACCGACCTGGACCTGGGGCACTACGAACGTTTCACGGGCGTTGCTGCGCGGGCCACGGATTCGGTCAGTTCCGGGCGGATCTATTCCAATGTCCTGGAAAAGGAACGCCGCGGCGACTACCTGGGAAAGACGATCCAGGTGATCCCGCATGTCACCAATGAAATCAAGGACTTCATCCAAATCGGCGCGGACGAGGTGGATTTCATGCTGTGTGAAATCGGCGGCACCGTGGGCGACATCGAGGGCCTGCCGTTCTTCGAGGCCATCCGCCAGTTCGCCCAGGAACGGCCGCGCGGCCAGTGCCTGTTCGTGCACCTGACGCTTCTGCCCTGGCTGGCCGCCTCGGGCGAACTCAAGACCAAGCCGACGCAGCATTCGGTGAAGGAACTGCGCTCGATCGGGCTGGCGCCGGACATCCTGGTGTGCCGCTCGGAACACCAGATCCCGGAAAAGGAACGGGCCAAGATCGCACTGTTCTGCAATGTGCGCCCCGAGGCGGTGATCCCCGCCTATGACCTGAAGTCGATCTACGAGGCCCCGCTCGCCTATCACGAAGTCGGGCTGGATCGCGCGGTTCTGGAAGGCTTTTCCATCGCCGACGCTCCGGCGCCCGACATGCGGCGCTGGCGCGATGTCGAAGACCGCATCCGCCACCCGGAAGGCGAGGTGCGCGTTGCCATCGTCGGGAAATACACCCGGCTTGAGGATGCCTACAAATCCATTGCCGAGGCGCTGACCCATGGCGGGGCCGCCAACCGGGTAAAGGTGAAGGTGGACTGGGTGGACGCCGAGATTTTCGAACACGACGACCCGGCGCCCCATCTGGAGCGCTTCCATGCCATCCTGGTGCCGGGCGGATTCGGCGAACGCGGCACCGAAGGCAAGATCCGCGCCGCCCGGTTTGCCCGTGAAAAGGGCATTCCCTATCTGGGCATCTGCCTGGGCATGCAGATGGCGGTGATCGAAGCGGCCCGCAACCTGGCCGGCCTGGCCGATGCCGGCAGCGAGGAGTTCGACCATGAGGCCGGTAAAAAACGTTTTACCCCGGTGGTTTATCACCTGAAAGAGTGGGTGCAGGGGAACAACACCGTGAACCGCAAGCTTGATGACGACAAGGGCGGCACCATGCGGCTGGGCGCCTATACCGCGGTCCTGAAGGAAGGTTCGAAAGTCGCCGGGATCTACGGCACGACCCGGATCGAGGAACGCCACCGCCACCGCTACGAGGTGGACAACCGCTATCGCGAGAAGCTTGAAGAACAGGGGCTGATCTTTTCCGGCATGTCGCCCGACGGCCGCCTGCCCGAAATCGTCGAGTGGAAGGACCATCCCTGGTTTATCGGGGTGCAGTTTCACCCGGAGCTGAAATCCAAACCCTTCGATCCGCACCCGCTGTTCAAGGATTTCATCCGCGCCGCCAAGGAAATGTCGCGCCTGGTCTGAACCCGGTCTGAACCCGGCCTGTGTGCCGGCCTGCGTGCCTGCACCCGGGCGGGCCCGCATGGCGCGACCGCGCCTGTCGCAAGGCCCTTTCCCCGGCCTGGCGCAGGGCCTATACCTTGCCCATGTTCAAGACGTTCCTGAACCGGCTGATACAACCGGACCCGCCGCAGATGAAGGATGACGATGCGCGCCTGGCGCTCAGCGCGCTTCTGGTGCGCGTGGCGCGCTCGGACGGGGCGTATTCGCCATCGGAAATCGCGCGCATCGACCGCATCCTGTCCCGCCGTTTCGCCCTGGCGCCGGAGGCGGCGGCGGCGCTGCGCCGGGACGCCGAGCAACTGGAATGCGAAGCCCCCGACACGGTGCGCTTCACCCGGGCGATCAAGCAGGCGGTTCCCTACCAGGACCGCGCGGCGGTGATCGCCGCGCTCTGGGAGGTCGTGCTGGCCGATGGCGTGCGCGATCGCGAGGAAGACGCCCTGCTGCGCCTGGTTGCCGATCTGCTTGGCATCAACGACCGCGACAGCAACATCCTGCGCAAGCGGATCGAAGCCGCCGGGCGGTGAACCGCCCTTTCGGACGGGCATCGCCGCCCAGGCACCGCTTCACCCGCCCTTGCGGCCGGATTTTCCATTTCCCCGTTGCAATCGCGCGGATTTTCCGCCCTACTCCTCCTGCCTGATGGGGGGATTTGCGCTTGTGACGGACAAGACCGCGCCGGTGATCGAAATTCGGGGGCTGCACAAGGCCTATGACGGGCTTGAGGTCCTCAAGGGCGTGGACCTCGTGGCTCCGCGCGGCCATGTGGTGTCTCTCATCGGCTCGTCCGGTTCGGGAAAGTCCACCCTGCTGCGCTGCGCCAACCTTCTGGAAAACAGCCAGCAGGGCGACATTTTCTTCGAGGGCGAACCGATCAGGTGGCGCGGTTCGGGGCACGGCCGCCACCCGGCGGACAAGGCCCAGGTCACGCGCATTCGCACCAATCTGTCGATGGTGTTCCAGCAATTCAACCTGTGGGCGCACATGACCATCCTGCAAAACGTGATGGAAGCGCCACTGACCGTGCTGGGGCGCGACCGGGACGAGGTCGAACGCGCGGCGCGCACCTATCTGGACAAGGTCGGTATCGGCGACAAGGCCGACGCCTGGCCGGCCCAGCTTTCGGGCGGGCAGCAACAGCGCGCCGCGATCGCGCGGGCGCTGTGCATGGAGCCCAGGGCGCTGCTGTTCGACGAGCCGACATCGGCGCTCGACCCCGAACTTGAGCAGGAAGTGGTCAAGGTGATCAAGGACCTTGCCCGCGAAGGGCGCACCATGCTTCTGGTAACCCATGACATGCGCCTGGCCGAAGATGTTTCGCATCATGTGGTGTTTCTGCATCTTGGCAAGATTGAAGAAGAGGGGCCCCCGGACAAACTGTTCGCCAGCCCCCGGAGCGAGCGGTTGAGACAGTTCCTGAGCGCGACAGCTCCGGCCTGACCGACATTGATGGAAAAAGGGAGAGAACCATGAAGAAACTGATCCTTGCCGCCGCGGTATTCGCGGTATCGACCGGCATTGCCGGGGCACAGACCATCCGCATGGGCACCGAGGGCGCCTATCCGCCGTATAACTTCGTCAACGACAACGGCGAGGTGGACGGTTTCGAACGCGAGCTTGGCGACGAGCTGTGCAAGCGCGCCGGCCTGACCTGCGAATGGGTCACCAACGAATGGGATTCGATCATCCCAAACCTTGTCAGCGGCAACTACGATACCATCATGGCCGGCATGTCGATCACCCCGGAACGCGATCAGGTCATCGACTTCACCCAGGAATACATCCCGGGCTCGCCGTCGGCCTATGTGGCGCTCTCGGACAATGTCGATCTGAAAGGGGGCGTGATCACCGCCCAGACCTCGACCATCCAGGCCAGCTATGTCGCCGACAGCGGCGCGACCCTGGTCGAATTCGCCACCGCCGACGAAACCATTGCAGCGGTCAGGAACGGCGAGGCCGATGCGGTGCTTGCGGACAAGGATTTCCTGGCCCCGATCGTGGCGGAAAGCAACGGCGAACTGAAATTCGTCGGCGATGACGTGATCATCGGCGGCGGGGTCGGCATGGGCCTGCGCGAAAGCGACAGCGAACTGAAGGCCAAGTTCAACGAGGCGATCTCGTCGGTGAAGGCCGACGGCACGCTGAATGCGATGATCAAGAAGTGGTTCGGCGACGACGCCGCCACTTTCTGAACCACGGGGCGGGGCCGGGCCGTCGGCCCCGCCGTCTGCGATGTTTTCATACTGTTCCGATCCGCATACGCTTGAGGGCGCCAGGTGGCTGTCGTGTTACCTCACGACCGGCAAGCAGATGGCGTTCTATGCATCCTTCGCAACGGTCCTGGCGCTGCTGCTGGTGACCGCGCCGGTGGCGCTGCTGTTCGGTTTTGGCGGGGCGATGGCGGCACGGTCGCATTTCCTGCCGCTGCGCTGGTTCGGCAGGGGCTATAGCGCAATCGTGCGCGGGGTCCCGGACATCGCCTTTTTCCTGTTTTTCGTGATCGCCCTGGACCAGGGGCTGGAATACATCCGCCACAAGATCAAGTGCCCCGACTGGGACCAGCCCATTCGCCAGGGCAACGATTTCGTGGTCTGCCCCCAGGCCAAGCTGCCGCTTTCCTCGTCGCCTCAATGGGTGCACGAGGTCTACGGCTTTTCGCTGGCGGTCGTGACCTTTGCCATCGTGTTCGGCGCCTTTGCCGCCAATGTGCTTTACGGCGCCATGCGCGCGGTGCCGCGCGCGCAGATCGAAACCGCCGAAGCCTATGGCATGACCCGTCGCCAGACCTTCTGGCGCATTCTGGTGCCGCAGATGTGGATCTACGCGCTGCCCGGGCTGTCCAATCTGTGGATGATCCTGATCAAGGCGACGCCGCTGCTGTTTCTGCTCGGGATCGAAGATATCGTCTACTGGGCGCGCGAACTGGGCGGCATGAAAACCAGCGCCTTCGCCTACCCACACCCGGACTGGAGGCTGTGGTATTTCCTTGCGCTGATGGTGTTCTACCTGACGCTTACCCGGGTTTCCGAAGTGTTTCTCGGCCGCCTGGCCGCGCGCCTTACCCACGGCCAGGCGACCATCGGCGGCGAACGGCTGAGGACGGCGGCACGATGAGCTGTCTGGACACCGTTCAGGCCTACGGGCTGCGCGCGATCGGCATTGGCAGCCGGCTGCTTCCGAAAACCGACTTTACCCTGTGCGAACAGTTCACGCTGATCGGCTCGGGCCTGATCTGGAACATATACTTCGGCGTTCTGGCGCTGCTTTTCGGATTTTTCATGTCCACCGGCGTGGCGCTTGCGAAAAACGCCCGTTCCCGCTGGATCCGCAAACCGGCCGAGTGGTTCATCTTCGTGTTTCGCGGCTCGCCCCTGTTCATCCAGTTCTTCCTGTTTTACGAGGCCTTCGTGCTGCTGCCCAAGGTGGGGATCGACATCACCCTTGGCCCTGTCGAACTGACGGCGCAGACGCGTTGGCTGACCCGGGCCTGGCTGGGGGCGGTGATCGTGCTGTTCCTGAACACCTCGGCCTACGCCGGCGAAATCTTCCATGGCGCGCTGCAGGCGGTGCCGCGCGGCGATGTGGAGGCCGCCGATGCCTACGGCATGCGTGGCTGGACGCGGTTTCGCCGCATCATCTGGCCGACCATGCTGCGGCTTGCCTGGCCGGCCTACACCAATGAAGCGATCTTCATGTTCCATGCCACGACGCTGGTGTTCTTCTCCGGCTTTCCCGCCTGGCAACAGAAGGGCGATGCCCTCTACTATGCCAGCTATTTTGCCGACAAGACCTTCAACCCGTTCATCCCCTACCCGATTCTCGCGGGCTATTTCATCCTGCTGACCCTGACGGTGATTGCCGTCTTCGGGGCGATCAACCGCCGGCTCAACCGGCATCTGGCGCCCGAGCGCAGGCAAAAGATGCGCTTTCGGCCACAGATGATCCGCTGAAACCCGCCGGAACCGGAACCAATGCAGCATTTCGCTCGCCAGCCGGGGAAAATGCGTTTACAGTTTTTCCGAAACAAACTTTCGGAAATGGTGAAAACATGGCCCCCTCTCCCAACGTCTACGATGCCGAGCCCATCCCGCAGGCCGCCCGGGCCGAAATCGACCGGCTGCTGAACAGCGGGGACCTGTTTCGCTATACCGCCCCCGAGGATGCCCCGGTTGCGCTCCTGGAAAGGGAGTTCGCCGCCTACATGGGGTCGAAATATGCGCTGGCCGTCGCATCCTGTTCGGCGGCGCTGTTTCTTTCGATCAAGGCCCTCGGCCTGCCGCGCGATGCGCGCATCCTGATCCCCGCCTTCACCTTTGCCGCGGTGCCCTCGGCGGTGGTTCATGCCGAATGCCGGCCGGTGCTGGTGGAGGTGGGCGACAACTACCGCATCGACATGGACAATTTCCGGGCCCGGCTGGACGACGACATCGACGCCGTGCTGATCAGCCACATGCGCGGGCATACCTCGGACATGGATGCGATCATGGCGCTGTGCGATGCGCGCAACATCCCGGTGATCGAAGACGCCGCCCACAGCCTGGGCACCACCTGGCGCGGGCGCAAGATCGGCACCATCGGCCGGGTGGGCTGCTTTTCCTTCCAGTCCTACAAGCTGGTCAACGCCGGTGAGGGTGGCATCCTGATCACCGATGACGCCGATCTGGTGGCGCGCGCGGTGATCATGTCGGGCGCCTACGAACACAACTGGAAGAAACACCCGGTGCTGCAGGACGCCTTCGCGCGCTGGCAGAACCGGCTGCCGCTTTACAACACGCGGATGAACAACCTGTCGGCCGCCGTCATCCGCCCGCAGATTGCCGAAATCGACCGGCGGGTGCGCGACGGCCGGCGCAATCACGACCATGTTGCCGCGCGGCTGAACGGTTCGCCCTGGATCGACGTGCCCGATGCGCTTCCCGGAGAAGAGCGCGCACCCGATTCGCTGCAGTTCAACCTGCTGGGGATGGACGATGCACAGGTGCGCGCCTTTGCGGCTGCCGCCGGCGCGCGCGGCGTCAGCGTTCAGGTGTTCGGGCTGAGCACGGACAATGCGCGTGCCTTCTGGAACTGGAAATTCCTGGGCCCGCAGCCCGATCTGCCGAAAACCCGCCGGATGCTGTCGCGCGCCTGTGACACGCGCCTGCCGGCGCGCCTGCAGCAGCGCGATCTGGATTTCATCGCCGACGCATTGCTGGGCGCCGCCGCGCAGACCATGGCCGGGCAAGGCGAAGCCCTGGCCTTCGGCACCTGATCCCCGAAGCCCGATCCTGCTCAGACCACCCGCAGCGCCCCCCCGAGCCAGGGCAGGCGTTTCACATGGCGCGCAACGATGCGCTCGTCCAGCAGCCGGCGCAGGCGCGCGGCAATGGTCGCGGGCATGTCCCCCAGGATATCGCGGCGCGCAAACAACGCGATCGACCGGCTGAAAGGGGCAAAGGGCAAGGCGAACACATCCACCCGGTCACGAAACCTTTTTGCATGGCTCACCCCCAGAGGGGTCAGGATCGTCCAGCCGGCACCCGCGGCCACCATCGCCAGAATGGCGTGATAGCTGTCCAGTTCGAAGCGATGCGACAAGACCAGGTTCTGGCGCACCAGATGATCGGCGATCACCCGCCCCATGTGGTGGCGCGTGGTGTATCGGATAAGCGGCATCCCGGGCAGCCGCTCGGGCACCTCTCGGGCATCCAGCATACCCTTGCGCACCACCGCCACGAAAGGCTCCACCATCAGCGGAAAGACCTCCATCCATTCCGCCGCCTCCCCCATATCGGCGGCCACCACCACGTCCAGCGCCCGGCTGTCCAGCTGATCGAACAGTCGGTGACTGGCGCCGGTTTCCAGCAGAAATCGCGTGGTGGTCATTTCATCGGAAAGCTGCGACAGAAGGCGCGGGGTCACGTCGCCGTCGAAGTCCTCGATCATGCCCAGGCGCAGTTCGCTCAGCATGGTGTGGTCGATGCGCGCCAGTTCGGCGTGGGCCTGCGCGGCCTCGTTCAGGATCGTCTGCGCACGCCGGCGGAAGGTCTCGCCAGCGGGGGTCAGCGTGAGCGGGCGCTCGCGCCGGTTCATCAGCACCGCGCCGACCGCGTCTTCCAGGTTGCTCAACTGCTGGCTGATCGCCGACGGGCTGGCGCCAAGCCGGCGCGCGGCCGCGGTTATGGAACGCTCCTGGGCCGCGGCAACGAACACCTCGATCCCCCAGAGCGTGATCCGGCGCGAGGTGTCGGCCATGGCGTGCCCCTTTCGCGCTCAGAGCCCGGCAAGCTTTTCCTGGAGTTCGGCCAGCTGTTTCCTGATCTCCTCAAGGTCGTCGCCGGTCGCCGCCTTCGTCCCGGTTTTCTCTGGGCCCGGATCGGCGGCCTCTTTCCCGGCCCCGCTGCCCTGAGACCAGACCGCGCCCAGGCCGCCGGTCATCGCCTTCAGAAACGCCTGCTGCTGGGCCTGCACGGCCTCAAGCCCCGCAAGGCCGGGCATCGAACCGGCAAGGTTCTGCATCATCTTCGACTGTCCTTCGCGCAGCATCTCGAACGACATGGCAAGGAATTGCGGCATCACCGACTGAACTTCGCTTGTGTAGCTGCGCACCAGGTCGTTCAGCACCTGGATCGGCAGCACGTTTTCGCCGCGGCTTTCGTGTTCGGCAATGATCTGGAGAAGATACTGCCGCGTCAGGTCATCGCCGCTCTTCAGATCGACGATCTGCACATCGCGCCCGTCCCGGATGAAACCGGCGATGTCATCCAGCGTCACGTAATCGCTGGTCTCGGTGTTGTAGAGACGGCGGCTGGCGTAGCGCTTGATCAGAAGCGGTTCGTTGGATTCGGCCACGACTTCCCCCAGAGATGTTGCATCGCGGCAAAGACTAGGCCAGCACGGCAGAAAAAGAAAGGGCGGGCCAGAGCCCGCCCCAGTGCCAGTCTCACCGAAAGGGAGGAGATCGGTGATCCGAAAAAGGTCTATTTCGCCTGCGCTGCCTTTTTCGCCGCGCCGGTCATGTCGGCGGTGGCCTTCTTGAGCGCGGCAGTGGCATCCTTCGAAATGTCCTTGCCGGCGGCCAGGACCAGTTCGACCGTTTCCAGCTGCGCCTTCTTGGTCACATCGGCAAAGGCGGCCATCTGCTCGGCGGCCAGTTCGGCCTGGGCGGAGGCGAAATCGCTCAGCGCCCTGGTGTAGTCGGCCGGGTCTTCCTTGACCCTGGCGACATCGCCGACGCGGGCAATGGTTTCGCGCGTCCAGCGGGTCGAAATCTCGGCCCCCTTTTCGGCCGCTGCCAGCGCCACCTTCGAAAGCTTTTCTCCAAAGGCGGCCTGCGCCTTGAAGGCCTCCTGCATCGCGGCCATGTCAACGGGGAAGGCCCCCATGAATTCCTGCATCGTCCTGGTGTAGTCCTGAGCTTTAGCCATTTTCCAACTCCTCGCGTTTTCGGGACCATCCCGGTTGCGCGTCTGCAGGAAATATGATTGCCGCAACGCAGCATTTCAAGGGGAATTTGCTGCACTGCGGCATCTTTTTTCGTTTTTCCTTCAAGATCAGTCTTTTGCGCCCATCAGAACATAGGTTCCCGGCGCCGCGCAAAGCGGTGGATGGGCGGCATCCCCGGGGGGCCGGGCGGCGATCTTCCTGCCCGAGCGCTTTTTCAGCCAGTCCCCCCAGCGCGGCCACCAGGAGCCTTCGTGGAAGGTTGCGCGCGCGCGCCAGCACCGGTGATCGGAGATGATTTCGGGGTTGGTGTAATGCCCGTATTTCCTTCTGCCCGGCGGGTTGACGATCCCGGCGACATGGCCGCTCTGGCTGAGGATGAAGGTCTTGTCCGCCGACCCCATCTGCCGAATGCCGTCATGGCTGGCCCCCCAGGCCGCGATATGGTCGGTCTCGCAGGCGATGGCGCACAGCGGCACATCCACGTCGCCAAGTGAAAGTTCTTCGCCCAGAAGCGGGAAACGCCCCCTGGCAAACAGGTTGTCCCGGCACAGCCCGCGCAGGTATTCGATGCTCATCCGGGCAGGCA
The DNA here is from genome assembly GCA_026984895.1 of Paracoccaceae bacterium. Taxonomy (GTDB): domain Bacteria; phylum Pseudomonadota; class Alphaproteobacteria; order Rhodobacterales; family Rhodobacteraceae; genus JAJRUE01. The sequence goes on along the minus strand of JALSRF010000159.1, from coordinate 3,588 downwards.
GGTTGGTGCCGTCGCCGTTCCAGTACAGCAGATCGAAGGCCGGCGGCGCCTCGCCCATCATGTAGCTGCGGATCGCGGGGCGGTAGATCAGGTCGTTCGAGCGCAGAAATGAAAACGTGCGCGACATGTAAAAGGAGTCGAGAATGCCGCGCGCCTTCACCTCCCGTTCGATCGCGTCCATGAAATCGTCATCCAGAAAGACCCCGACCTCGCCCTGGTCGGTGAAATCGGTCAGCGTGGTCAGGAACGTCGCGCTTTCGACCACGCGCTGGCGGCGCTTTTTCATCAGCGCAAGCGACAGCGCCAGCGTGGTGCCGGCGATGCAATAGCCCACCACATTGACCCGGGACACGCCGCAGATGCGGCGCGCATGCTCGATCGCTTCCAGATAGCCCTCGCGCACATAGTCGTCCATGCCCACATCGGCAAGGGAGGCATCCGGGTTCACCCAGGACACCACGAACAGCGTGAACCCCTGATCGACGATCCACTTGATCAGGCTGTTTTCTTCCCTGAGATCGAGAATGTAGAACTTGTTGATCCAGGGCGGGAAGATGATCAGCGGCCGCTGGTGCACCTTGTCGGTGGTCGGGGCATACTGGATCAGTTCCATCAGGCGGTTGCGATACACCACCGAGCCGGGCGTGGTGGCCAGGTTGCCGCCCACCCGGAAGGCCGAGCGATCGGCCAGGGTGACCAGAAGCTCGCCATCGTTGGCCTCGAGATCGCGCACCAGGTTTTCCAGCCCGTCGATCAGCGACTGACCTTCGGTTTCGAGCGCGCGTTCCAGCGCGTCGGGGTTCGTCGGCAGAAAGTTCGACGGGCTGAGCATGTTCATGATCTGCTCGGAGAAATAGCGCAGCCGTTTCCTGTCTTTCTCGTCCAGCCCCACGATCCCGCGCACCGCCTCGCGCATGGTCCGGGCATTCAGCAGATACTGCTCCTTGAGGTAGCGGAAATAGGGGTTCGTTTCCCATTGCGGGTTGGCAAAACGCGGGTCGGGCCGGCGGTCGCCTTCCCGGGGTGCGGCCGGCTCCCGGGAAACCGAATCACCGGCCTGGGCGCCGGCGGCCCCTCCCCCCAGCAAGCGTTGCAGTTCCGAATAGTTGCGCAGCGAATCGGCCCAGAAGGCCACCTGCTGTTCGATCAGGCGCGCGGGGTTGGCGACGGCTTCGGCCATGTAGCCCGCGGCCGCCTTCGTGATCAGATCGGGGCCCGGCCCCTGAAGGCCCAGAGGCACGTCGCGCTTGTGCGCGAGAGCCGAAAGCAGGCGCTGGGATAATGCCTCGATTCTGGCCAGATTGGCCTCGAAATTCGCAGGCCGGTCCTGCGCGTCGATTTCATCCGTTGCCATTTGCGCGCGCCCACCATAGGTTTTTGTGCACCCGCAGCATAACCCAGCCGCCCGTTCCCGGAAAGCTCGGGTTTTCTGCACCCCGGCATTCGGCAGGATACCCCATGCGCTTCATGGCCACATACGACATGATGGAAACCGCCCGCACCACCAACCAGTGGCTGGGCGCGACGGCGCGCGCGATCGGCGCCTATCCGGCAATGCAGATGTTTCCCGTCCCCCTTGCCCGGATGATCGGCGCCTGGGGCGAGGTTGCCGAACGCAGCTTCGCGCGCATGGTGGCCCGGCCCGACTGGGGCATTGCCTCGGTCGTGGGCGAAGACGGGCGCGATCATGTGGTCGAGGTCGAAACGCTGCTGGCGCGTCCATTCGGCGACCTGATCCATTTCAAGGCCCTCGGACGTGCCCCGCGCCGCCGCCGCGTTCTGCTGGTGGCGCCCATGTCGGGCCATTACGCGACCCTGGTGCGCTCGACCGTGACAAGCCTTCTACCCGATTGCGAGGTGTTCGTCACCGACTGGCACAACGCGCGCGACATCCCCGTGGCCGAGGGCAAGTTCGACATCGAGGACTACACGCTCTACCTTGTGGATTTCATGCGGCACCTGGGGCCGGACACCCATGTGATCGCGGTCTGCCAGCCGGCCCCGCTGACGCTGGCCGCCACCGCCTGGCTGGCGGAACAGGACAAGGAGGCCCAGCCGCGCTCGCTGACGCTGATCGGCGGCCCGATCGACCCGGATGCCGCCCCGACCGAGGTGACCGATTTCGGCGCGCGCGTCACCATGGGCACGCTTGAGGAAACCATGATCCAGCGCGTCGGGTTCACCCACGCCGGCGCCGGACGGCTGGTCTATCCGGGGCTGCTGCAGCTTGCCTCCTTCATGGCGATGAATGGCGAGCGTCACCTGAGTGCCTTCACCAGCCAGGTCATGAACGTGGCCCGGGGCAGGGCCTCGGACCACGACCCCCACAACCGCTTTTACGACGAATACCTTGCCGTGATGGACATGACGGCCGAGTTCTACCTGTCCACGGTCGAAAGGGTGTTCAAACGGCGCGAGATCGCGCGCAATGCCTTCAGCGTTGCCGGCCACAGGATTGACATCGGCGCGATCAGCGATGTGGCGGTCAAGATCGTCGAAGGCGAAAAGGACGACATCAGCGCACCGGGCCAGTGCCGTGCGGCGCTCGATCTTCTGACCGGGGTGCCCGACGACAGGAAGGCAAGCCACCTGGAGCCGGGCGCGGGCCACTACGGAATCTTCGCCGGCAAGAGCTGGCGCAACAACATCCGCCCGCTGGTTCTGGCATTCATCGATGCGAACGCGACGCCCGGGCGCAAGAGACCGCGCGCCGTCGGCCAGGGCCGGTCGCGCAAGGGCGAAAACCGCTCCTGAGCTTCCCGGACATGCGACAGCCGGAGACCCGCAGCGTTTCGCGCAGATGCGAATGAACGCGACGCGCGCAGGCCGTGGATATGGCTCTGGTTCCGGCCCTGTCTGCGCCTCTGTCTGCGGCCCTGCCTCCGTCTGCGGCTGTGCCTGCGCCGGCGGCCATGGCCCGGTCCATGGCCCTGTCCCTGGCGCCAGCCCCCGGACCGGATGCCAGACCGGCCCGGATCGACCCGCAGCCGCATTCCGCCCGGCGTCAAACCCGCGCTTTCAGCGGCTGGCGATCTCCTCCACCGCGCTTTCGATCAGCACGAGGCAGGGCGGCGTCGAAAAGCGGTGATCCGCCCCCTTGACCAGGGTCAGGCGGATGTCGTCGCCCCGGGCATGGGCCAGCAGGCGCAGCGCCACCTCCTGCGGCACGTCGGTGTCCGCCGTGCCCTGCAGCAGGCGCACCGGGAACGGCAGCGCCAGCGGGCGCCGCAGCACCAGGTGCCGGCGCCCGTCCTCGATCAGGCGCCCGGTGATGACGTAGGGCTCGCCGTAATCCGAAGGCAGCGCCACCTGACCGGTCTGCGCCAAGGTGCGCTTCTGCGCCTCGGTGAATGTCGCCCACATGCCGTCCTCGGTGAAATCCGGCGCGGCGGCAATGCCGACAATTCCGGCGATCCGTTGCGGGATTTCCCGCGCCAGCAGAAGACTTATCCACCCGCCCATGGACGAGCCCACCAGAAGCTGCCTGCCCTCGGTCAGCGCCTCGATCACCTCGCGCGCATCCGCCGCCCAGTCGCCGATGCAGCCCTCTTCGAAGCGCCCCGAGGATACCCCGTGCCCGCAATAGTC
>JALSRF010000158.1 GCA_026984895.1 Paracoccaceae bacterium | reverse complement strand
AGGATGGGAAGTGTGCTCAGCAGACCCCGTATCACAGGCGCGCTCCCGTCACGACAGGCCGGCGGCGGCCGGAACCGCGCCCGGCACCAGCCGGCGGCGCGCCACGCCCAGGCGGAACCGGCGGTCGGAAAGCGAAACCAGCCCGCCAAGCGCCATGATCGCCGGACCGAACCAGATCAGCAGCACGAAGGGGTGGTAGTAGATGCGCGCCACCCAGCGCCCGGCATCGTTGGCCTCGCCGACCGCGACATAGAGATTCGACAGCCAGACCGGCCGGATCGCCGCCTCGGTGGTGACCCGCCCGGCCACCGGGTAGAAACGGCGCTCGGAAGCCAGCGTGGTGAAGGGCCGCCCGCTGCGGGTGACGGAAAACGTGCCGCGCTCGGCCTGGTAATTGGGGCCGTTCAGCAGATCGACCTTGTCCAGCGTCAGCCGGAAGTTCGCCACCTCGACCGATTCGCCGGGGGCCAGCGCCACGATCGCCTCGTCCTGCCAGGCCGTCGTCGCGGTGATGCCGATCACCGCCAGCCCTAGCCCGGCATGGGCCAGCACCATCCCGAACGTGGCCCGCGGCGTCGTGCGCAGCAGCTGCCACGACCGCCCGCGCGCCGCCTGGAACAGGCGCATGCGCATGGTCAGCACCGCCAACGAGCCGAGCACGAGGAACACCCCCAGCCCGACGCCTGCGCCGGCCAGCGCATTGGCCCCCTGCCCGCCAAGGCCCAGCGCGATCGCCACCGCCAGCGCAACCGCCGCCGCCAGGCGCACGCGGCGCGCCGCCCCGGACAGCGTATCGCGTTTCCAGCGCAGCACCGAGCCCACCACCAGCACCAGGAACAGCGGCACCATCAGCGGCACGAAGGTGTGGTTGAAATACGGCGCGCCGACCGAGATCTTGTCGGGGCCCAGCATCTCGACGATCAGCGGATAGAACGTGCCCAGGAACACCGTGCCCGCGGCACTGGTCAGGATGATGTTGTTCAGCACCAGCCCGCCCTCGCGGCTGACCGGGGCAAAGGGCACGGCGTTTCGAAACGCCCCGGCGCGCAGCGAGAACAGCGTCAGCCCGCCCCCGGTCGCGGCCACCAGGATCATCAGCACCCCGATCCCGCGCGCGGGGTCCGAGGCAAAGGCATGCACCGACGTCAGCACCCCGGAGCGCACCAGGAAGGTGCCGATCAGGCTGAGCGAAAAGGTGAAGATCGCCAGCAGCAGCGTCCAGACGATCAGCGCCTGGCGCCGCTCCACCACCAGCGCCGAATGCAGGAAGGCCGTGCCCACGAGCCAGGGCATGAACGAGGCGTTCTCGACCGGGTCCCAGAACCAGAACCCGCCCCAGCCCAGTTCGTAATAGGCCCAGTAGCTTCCCAGCGTGATGCCGATGGTCAGAAACATCCAGGCCGCCAGCACCCAGGGCCGCACGAACCGCGCCCAGGCGACATCGACCCGCCCCTCGATCAGGGCCGCGATGGCAAACGAAAACGTCACCGAAAACCCGACATAGCCCAGGTAAAGGAACGGCGGGTGGATCGTCAGGCCGAAATCCTGCAGCAGCGGGTTCAGTTCCTGGCCATCGAGCGGCGCCGGAGCCAGACGTTCGAACGGGTTCGACGTGAAGATGATCAGCGCCAGGAACCCGGTCGCAATCATCGCCTGAACGGCAACCACCCGCGCGCGCAGCGTCGGCGGCAGATTGCGCCCGGCCAGCACCACCGACGCGCCAAAGCCCGACAGGATCAGCACCCACAGCAGCAACGACCCCTCGTGGTTGCCCCAGGTTCCGGTGAACTTGTAGATGGTCGGCATCGACAGCGTGGAGTTGAGCGCGACCACCTTCAGCGAAAAGTCCGATGTCACGAAGGCGCGCGCCAGACAGCCGAAGGCCAGCGCGATGGCGCCGAACTGGGCCACCGACGCGGCGGTGGCGAAATTCATCAGCCGGCTGTCGCGCAGCCAGGCCCCGATCAGCGGCACGAGCGCCAGCGCGACCGAGATCGTCAGCGCGAGCGCCAGCGCAAATTGTCCGGTTTCCGCAATCATTCCTGCCTCTTTCCCTGTCCCTTGCCCTGTCCCTTGGCCCGGGGCGCCGCCCCGTCTGTGGCCCGTGTCGCTGGCCGCCGTCTGCTGGCCCCTGTCCCTGGCCCCTGTCCCTGTGTTCATGCCGGCGCGGGCGCACCCGTGCGGCAGGTTCCGGGCAAGCCGCCCCGCCTCGTGTCTCCGCCTCCTGTCCCCGCCGCATGTGCCGGCGTCGTGTGCCGGCGTCGTGTCCCGGCCTCGTGTCCGCCGTCCGGGCGCGGCCCGGCGGGCCGGCACGCGCCCGGACGAGACCGGACAACACCGGTGCTACGCCGCCGCGCGCCGATTTTCCAGCCTCCCGGGGCCGATGCCGAAAACGCGTCCGTTTTCCGCCGGTCGGCGACCGAATTTCGGCAAAGAATCGCGCAAGACGAATTGGGCGCCATTTTCGTCGTGAAATTGCCGGAATTGCAGGTAACGCTGGCGGCGCCTGCCATGTTGGCGGCAGCCACTCACACCCGAATACCCGGCCGGATTTGCCCGGGGTCCAGATTTCAGGAGCCAGAAATGGCCGTAAAGAAGAAACAGATGCGCGCAGACGCGACGCCGGGGCCGGGTGCAGGGGGCGCCCGTGTGCGGCTTGTCCATTCGGCCGAGCCGGCCAGCGCGCCGGCCGAAGGCGAAGCCGCGCAAAAGCCCGCGCAAACGCGCGGACAGGCCGCCCGGGAAAAGCCCGCGTCCCGGGGCGCGGCCGCAACGCCAAAGCCCGCGCCGCGCCGCGTCGGGGCCCTGGAAATGCCGCTGCTGACGACGGCGGGTTTCGCGCTGATCGGCTATGCCTGGCTGCAGCGAAACGAAGGCTACATCACCGCCGAAACCGGCCTTGGCTACTGGCTGGGCATTGCCGGCGGGCTGATGATGCTGGCGCTTCTGGTCTACCCGCTGCGCAAACGCCTGCCGGTGCTGCGCGCACTGGGCGAGGTGAAGTCGTGGTTCCGCTGGCACATGATCCTCGGCTTTTGCGGGCCGGTCCTGGTGGTGATCCATTCCAATTTCAAGCTTGCCTCGCTGAACGGGCGGGTGGCGATGTTTTCCATGCTCGTGGTGTCGTCCAGCGGCTTCATCGGGCGATTCCTCTATGCCCGCATTCACCGCGGGCTTTACGGGCGGCGAATGTCGGTGCGCGAGTGCATCGACCGCCTCACCCCGAAAAAGGAAGCGCTGAACCTGCCCGCCGATCTGCAGTCCGAAATCCGCGAGGTGCTGGAAACCTACGAAACCGCGCGGGTGGAACGCGCAAAATCCCTTTTCAGGGGGCTCTTGCGCGCGCTGACCGGCCCGATGTCCCGGCGCCGGCTGCGCCGCGCCGTTCTGGCGAGAGTCGCCCTGGCGCAGCACGACCCGAACCCGACCGGAACGCGCGCTGCGGGAAAGCCGGGGGCCGGCGGCACCGATGCCGAGGCCCTGATCCGCCAGAGCGCGTTTCGCGAAGCGCTGGACGACTACCTGGAGGCGGTCTCGCGCACCGAGCGTTTCGCGCTTTACGAACGGCTTTTCGCCCTCTGGCACGTCCTGCATCTGCCGCTGTTCTTCATCCT
>JALSRF010000157.1 GCA_026984895.1 Paracoccaceae bacterium | reverse complement strand
GGCTGCAGTTCGACGGCGCCGCCTCGATCGACAAGCAGGCGCCGGGCAGGCTGCGCGGCTATCTGTTCGGCGACGGCCATTTCTCGCTGCCGCGCGATTTCGGGCTGGATTTCCATTTCGAAACCACCTCGGATGCGGCCTACCTGATCGATTACGGCTATTCCGACAAGGACCGGCTGCGTTCGAACCTGTCGGTGTCGCGCACCCGCGAGAACGCCTTTGCCCGGGCCGAGGTCGCCGGCTTTTCCACGCTGCGCGGCTCGGAACTGCCGATCGACGACCAGTTGCCGAACTTTCAGGCCCGCGCCACCTACGAGCGCCGCTTCTTCCCGGCAACCATCGGCGGCCAGGGCACCTGGTCGGTGCTGGCCGAATACCACCGTCGCCGGTCGGGAACCGACCGGATCGGACGCGATGTCACCCACCTTGGCGGGCGCATGAACTGGAGCCGCTCCGAGCGCTTCGGCCCCGGCCTGATCGGGCGCGTGGGCGGCGAGGTCTCGGCCGACGTCTTCAGGATCGACCAGGATTCGTCCTATCCGGCGACGCTTGCCTATGTCACGCCGGCGCTCGAGGCCGAATTGCGCTGGCCCTGGGTCAGGCGCACATCCGACGCCACGACCATGGTGCTTGAACCGGTGGTGCACCTGGCCTGGACACGCAACCTGGGCGCGAAGGTGCCCAACGAGGACAGCACCCTGGTCGAATTCGACGAGGGCAACCTGTTCGACATCTCGCGCTTTCCCGGCCAGGACCGCTACGAAACCGGGCTGCGCGCCTCTGTCGGGCTGAAATGGTCGCGCCAGGGCGCCCGGGGGCAGACCCTGACCCTGGCGGCGGGCCGGGTGTTTCGCGACCGCGATCCGCTGCAGTTTTCGCCCGCGTCCGGCCTGGACGGCATCCGCTCGGACTGGCTGATCGCCGGGCAGTTCAAGCCGCGCCCGGGGGTGTCGCTGATGGGGCGGGCGCTGTTTTCCGACGACCTTTCGCTGACCAAGGCCGAGGCCCGGCTGCGCTGGGCCGGTCGCCGGCTGTCGGTGGCCTCGACCTACAGCTGGATCATCCCGGATGTTTCCGAAACCCGGCCCTCGACCACATCGCAGCTGATTCTCGGCGGCGGCTACCGGATTTCCGACACCTGGCGCGCGGGGCTGGAGTATCACTACGACTTCGACGCGCACAAGGCGACGCTGGCCTCGCTCGGGCTGAACTATGCCAACGAGTGCATTCGGGTTGACCTTTCCCTCTCGCGCCGGTTCACTTCCTCGACTAGTGTATCCCCGACAACCGATGTCGGGCTGTCGGTCTCGCTGCTGGGATTCGGCCGCGGCCCGGTGGGAAAGGCCCGAAGCTGCAGTGGATTGTGACATGAAGAAGCGATTGCCCGTCCTCCCCGTCCCCCGCCGCCTGGCGCACACCCTTGCGCGCCGCCCGGCGCACGCGCTGGCGCACCTTGCGGTGCTGGCGCTGGCGGTTGCCGGTGGCTTGCTCGCGTCCGGGGGGGCGGCCCTGGCGGGGGGGCCGTTTTCGCCCAGGGTCTATGTGAACGACACGGCCGTGACCGGCTACGAGTTCGAACAGCGCGCCTTGCTGATGAAGGCGCTGAACGCCCCCGGAGACCCGCAGAAGGAAGCGCTGGGAAAACTGATCGACGAGCGGCTTCAGCTTCAGGCCGCGCACGATGCCGGCATCACCGTAAGCGACGCGCAGATCGCGCGCGGGATCGAGGAATTCGCCAGCCGGGCAGACATGAAGGGCGATCAGTTCCTGGCGCTCATCGCCGAAAGCGGCGTCGCCGCGGACACGTTTCGCGACTTCGTGCGGGCCGGGCTGGCGTGGCGCGAACTGGTGCGCAGCCGCTTCTCGGACGCGGTCGAGATCAGCGATGCCGAGATCGACCGCGCCCTGGCGCTGGAGGGCACGACCGGCGGGGTCGAGGTGCAGATTTCGGAAATCTTCCTGCCCACGAACACGCCGAAGAATGCCGAGATCACCCGCCAGCTTGCTCCGCAGATCGCCGCGCTGCACTCGGTGGCGGCCTTTGCCGACGCCGCGCGGCGGTTTTCGGCGGGCGCGTCGCGCGACAGGGGCGGCCAGGTCGAGGGCTGGCTGCCGATCGGCAGGCTTCCGGCCGCGATCCGCGAGGACATCCTGAAGATGTCGGTCGGCCAGGTGACCAGGCCGGTGGAAATCACCGGTGCGGTCGCGCTGTTCCAGCTGCGCGCGATGCGCGAGACCCCGCCGCCGCCCCGGCGCGGCGTGGTGGTGGACTATGCGCAGTATCTCATCGACAACGGCCGGAGCGAGGCGGCAAGGGCGCGGGCGGCGCAACTGGCGGCACAGGTCGATACCTGCGACGATCTCTACGGGATCGCCCGGGGCATGGCGCCCGAGGTGCTGGAGCGCACCGAACAGCCCGTGGCCGCCCTGCCCCCGGCGCTGGCGCGCGAAATCGCCCGCCTGGATCCGAACGAGGCCTCCAGCGCGCTGGTGCGCCCGGACACCGGGCAGCGGGTCTTCCTGATGCTGTGTTCGCGTCATGCCAGTGGCCAGGTGACCTCGCGCAAGGAAATGCGCGACCGGCTGCGCCAGCAGCGGCTGAGCGCCCTGGCCGATGCCTATCTTGACGCGTTGCGCGCCAACGCGACCATCCTCTACCCATGAGCGCGCGCCCCGGCAGCCGACAGGCCCGGCGCGCGCCATCCCGGCGCCGGCACCCCTGGAGCGGGCACCCCAGGAGCGGGCCATCATGCGCGGCCCGGTGACCGCCCGGGGCCGGCGGGACGCGCCGGTGGCGCTGAGTTGCGGCGAGCCGGCCGGGATCGGACCGGAACTGGCGCTGAGCGCCTGGCGCAAGCTGGGCGACAGCCTGCCGTTCTTTCTGATCGGCGACCGGCGGCACCTGCCTGCGGAGGCGCCGGTGGTGGAGATCACCGCCCCGCACGAGGCGGCGGCGGCCGCGAAACGGGGGCTGGCGCTGCTGCAGCACGACTTTCCGCAACCGGCCAGGCCGGGCCGGCCCTCGGCCGAAAACGCGCACGCGGTGATCGCGGTGATCGAACGCGCCGTTGCGCTGGTTCAGAGCGGCGAGGCCTCGGCGCTGTGCACCGCGCCGATCAGCAAGAAGGCGCTGAAGGAGGGCGCCGGATTTGCCTTTCCCGGCCACACCGAGTTCCTGGCGCATCTGGCCGGGGTCGAACGGGTGGTGATGATGCTGGCCTGCGATACGCTCAGGGTGGTGCCGACCACGATTCACATGGCGCTTGCCGAGGTGCCCCGCCGGCTGACGCCCGAACTGCTGCGCGAAACCATCGCCATCACCCGGGCGGCGCTGCAGCGCGATTTCGGCATCGGCGCGCCGCGCCTGGCCGTTGCCGGGCTGAACCCGCATGCCGGCGAGGGCGGAACGATGGGACGCGAGGAGTGCGACTGGATCGCGCCGCTGATCGAGGACATGCGAAAGCGGGGACTGGCGTTGCGCGGCCCGCTGCCGGCCGACACGCTGTTTCATCGGCGCGCGCGGGCCGGTTATGACGCGGCGATCGCCATGTATCACGATCAGGCGCTGATCCCGATCAAGACGCTGGCTTTCGACAACGCCGTGAATGTCACGCTGGGTCTGCCCTTCGTGCGCACCTCGCCCGACCACGGCACGGCCTTCGATATTGCCGGCAAGGGGATTGCCCGGGCCGAATCGCTGATCGCGGCGCTGCGCATGGCGCGCGACATGGCCGCGGCGCGCCGGCACACGGGGTAAGGGAATCATGCCTCCGGCGGGGATATTGATGGACAGAAGAAGGCAGGGGGGCGCGGCGTCATGGCGAGGATAGACGACCTGCCGCCGCTGCGCGAGGTGATCGCGGCGCACGGGCTTTCGGCGCGCCGGTCACTGGGGCAGAACTTTCTGATGGACCTGAACCTGACGGCGCGTATCGCGCGCCAGGCGGGGGATCTGTCGGGCTGCGACGTGCTGGAGGTGGGCCCCGGCCCGGGCGGGCTGACCCGCGGTCTGCTGGCCGAGGGCGCGCGCCGGGTCGTGGCGGTGGAAAAGGATACGCGCTGTCTGCCCGCGCTGGAGCAGATCGCCGCGGCCAATCCGGGGCGGCTGACGGTTGTCGGCGGCGATGCGCTGGACATCGATCCGGGCGGTTTGCTGAGACCGCCGGTGCGGGTGGTGGCCAATCTGCCCTATAACGTGGGCACCGAAATGCTGGTGCGCTGGCTGACGCCCGAGACCTGGCCGCCGTTCTGGGAGAGCCTGACGCTGATGTTTCAGCGCGAGGTGGCCGAGCGAATCGTTGCGCGGCCCGGCGGCGGCGCTTACGGGCGGCTGGCGGTGCTGGCGCAGTGGCGCACCGAGGCGCGCATCGTCATGGATCTGCCGCCCGCGGCCTTCACGCCGCCGCCCAGGGTACGCTCGGCGGTGGTGCATCTTGCGGCGCGCGCGCGGCCGCTTTGCGACGCCGATGCCGGTGCGCTGTCGAAACTGGTGGCACGGGCCTTCAACCAGCGGCGCAAGATGCTGCGCTCGGCGCTGCGGGGGCTGGCACCGGATATCGAAGAGCGTATCGCCAGCGCCGGGCTGGAGCCGACCGCGCGTGCCGAGCAGGTGCCGATCGAGGGATTTTGCGCCCTTGCCCGGGCGTTGGAGCGCAGCCGCGCGTCCCTCTGAGGCGCAGGCCGCGGCCTGTCGGCCTGCCGCCACGCCCTGCCGATGCGGGCCCGCGCCCGGGCAAGGGCCGAGCGGGACGAGCGGGGTGAGCGGGGCCCGTTTCGCGCCCGCGCCGCGCCCGCGGCCCGAGGGTCATGCGCGCATCATGAGGCCCGTCAGGCCCGTCCCTGTCAACCGGCGTCAGCCAGCCGCCCGCATCGGCGCCTTTGGCCGCGCGTTCGGCCGGTCCCCATGGCTTTGCCATTTCTCCAGAAGTTTCTGGCGTTTTTTCAGTGCCTTGTCCCGGCTGGCGGCCTGCACCGGACCGAAGCCCCGGATCAACAGCGGCCATTCGGCCAGCGCCACGGCCGCATCCAGGCGGGCGGGATCGGCGCCGGTTCGCAGTTCTTTCAGATCGGCCTCGTAAAGGCGGATCGCGGCCCGTTCGGCACGGCGCTCGGCGCTGTAACGAAACGGGTCCAAGGGCGTGCCGCGCAGCCGTTTCAGGGCGGCGAGCACCCTGAACATCGCCCGCGCGCCGCGCCGGAAACGCCGTTTGGCGGGGCGCCCGTCCGCGCCCTTGCGCGCGATCAGCGGCGGGGCGAGGTGATAGCTGAGCGTCAGTTCGCCGTCGAATTCGGCGCGCGCCTTCTCTTCGGTTTTCAGCAGCAGCCGGGCGACTTCGTATTCGTCCTTGTAGGCAAGCACCTTGTGATAGGCGAGCGCGACGGCCTCTTTCAGCGCGCCATCCTCGAAGCGCTCCACCATCTTGCGATAGCGCCGGGCGATGCGCCGCCCGCCCCACTGGCGCAGGTGGTCTTCGCGAAAGGCGATGCGCTGGTCCAGCGTTTTCGGCTTGTCCACCACCTCGGAGCCGGTCAGCCGCGCGGCCTCTTCGCGGTGCAGCACCGCCCAGCGGCCGATCTCGAAGGCGCGCAGGTTTTCCTCGACCCTGGTGCCGTTCAGGCGGATCGCCTGCTGCAGCGCCGCATGGCTGAGCGGCACCAGAGCGCGCTGCCAGGCCGCCCCCAGCATCATCATGTTGGAATAGATCGAATCGCCCAGCAGCGCGCGGGCAAGATCGGAGGCGTCGAACAGAGCGAGCCTGTCGCGCAGCCTCGCTTCAAGAGAAAGGCGCAACTGTTCGGCCGGTAAGGAGAAATTGGCATTTCGGGTAAAGTCCCCGGTGACGATCTCATGGCTGTTCACCACCGCGCCGGTTTCCCCCGGCCGGGTCAGGCCCAGGGTTTTCGAGCCCGCCGAAACCACCAGATCGCCGCCGATCAGCGTGTCGCATTCGCCGGTGGCCACGCGAATGGCGGCGATGTCTTCGGGCGCGTTGGCGATGCGGCAGTGGATATGCACCGCGCCGCCCTTTTGTGCGAGCCCGGCCATTTCCATCATGCCCGCGCCCTTGCCGTCCAGATGCGCCGCCATCGCCAGGATCGCGCCGATGGTCACCACCCCGGTGCCGCCGACCCCGGTGATGACGATGTTGTGGGTGCCGTCGATGGCCGGCAGGTCGGGCTCTGGCAGGTCGCCGATGTCCAGCGTGGCGGTGGCGGCCTTTTTCGGCTGCGCGCCCTCGATGGTCACAAACGACGGGCAGAAGCCGTTCAGGCAGGTGAAATCCTTGTTGCAGGAGGACTGGTCGATCGCCCGCTTGCGGCCCAGTTCGGTCTCCAGCGGCACGATCGAGACGCAGTTCGACTGCACGCCGCAATCGCCGCAGCCCTCGCAGACCTCGGGGTTGATGAACACCCGCCGGTCGGGATCTGGATATTGCCCGCGCTTGCGGCGGCGGCGCTTTTCGGCGGCGCAGGTCTGCACATAAAGAATCACCGACACTTCCTTGATTTTCTGCATCTTTTCTTCAACGCGAAGAAGCTCGGAACGGGGGTGTCTTTCGATACCGGGCGGGAAGTCGGCCCAGTCGATTTCCTCTTTCTCGTCATGGACCACGGCGATGTGGCGCACCCCCATCGCCTGCACCTCGCGCGCGATGCGCGCCGCGCTCAGCCCGCCTTCGTTGGGCTGGCCGCCGGTCATGGCCACGGCATCGTTGTAGAGGATCTTGTAGGTGATGCTGGTGCCCGCGGCGAGTGCCGCGCGGATCGCCTGCACGCCCGAGTGGTTGTAGGTGCCGTCGCCCAGGTTCTGGAACACATGTTCGCGCTTCGAGAACGGCGCTTCGCCGATCCAGTTGGCGCCCTCGCCGCCCATCTGGGTAAAGCCGATGGTGTCGCGATCCATCCACTGCACCATGTAGTGACAGCCGATCCCGGCATAGGCGCGCGCGCCCTCGGGCAGTTTCGTGGAGGTGTTGTGCGGACAGCCCGAGCAGAAATAGGGCAGCCGCGCGGCAATCTCGGGAGCATTGTCTGCTTTTTCTGCTTCTTCAATGCGTTGCAGGCCGTTCTTCACGCTGTCCGTGCCCCGCCCTTCCTCGATCAGGATGCCGCCGATCTTGCGGGCGATGAAGATCGGATCCAGCGCATAGCGGGTCGGGAACAGTTCCACCCGGCGGCCGTTTTCCCATGTGTCGCCCTTGTGCCAGCCATAGATGCGCCGGCCGCGGCGGTCCTCGAAGATCGCCTCTTTCGCCTGCACCTCGATCAGCTTGCGCTTTTCCTCGACCACCACGATCAGATCCAGCCCCTCGGCCCAGTCGTGGAAGCTGTCCATGTCCAGCGGCCAAGTCTGCCCGACCTTGTAGGTGGTCAGGCCCAGGCGCTCGGCCTCGGGGGCGTCGATGCCCAGAAGCCGCAGCGCGTGTTCGAGGTCCAGCCAGTTCTTGCCGGCGGCGACAAACCCGATCTTCGCGCCGGGCTTGCCCCAGACGCGCCGGTCGATCCTGTTGGCGCGGGCAAAGGCCTCGGCGGCGAAGCGCTTGTGGTCGATCATGCGCGCTTCCTGGGCCACCGGCGTGTCGAGAAGGCGGATGTTCAGCCCGCCCGGCGGCATCTCGAAGTCGGGCAGCACCAGCTGCATGCGCTCGGGGCGGCCATCGACCACGGCGGTGGTCTCGATCGTGTCCTTCATCACCTTCAGCCCGGCCCAGACCCCGGCAAAACGGCTGAGCGCCCAGCCGTAGATGCCATAGTCGAGGATTTCCTGCACGCCCGCGGGCGAGAGCACCGGCATGTAGGCATCGACCATCGCCCAGTCGGACTGGTGCAGCGTGGTCGAGCTTTCGCCGGTGTGGTCGTCGCCCATGGCCATCAGCACGCCGCCGTGGCGCGAACTGCCGGCCATGTTGGCGTGGCGCATCACGTCGCCCGAGCGGTCCACCCCGGGCCCCTTGCCATACCACAGCCCGAACACGCCATCAAAGCGCCCCTCGCCGCGCAGCTCGGCCTGCTGGCTGCCCCACAGCATGGTGGCGGCAAGGTCCTCGTTCAGCCCCTCCATGAAGCGCACGTCGGCGGCCTCGAGATCCTGTTTCGCCCGCCACATCTGCTGGTCCACCGCCCCGAGCGGCGAGCCGCGATAGCCGGTCACCAGCCCCGCCGTGTTCAGCCCCGCGGCCCGGTCGCGCGCCTTTTGCATCAGCATCAGCCGCACCAGCGCCTGGGTGCCGTTCAGCAACACCGGCGACCTTGCCAGGTCGAACCGGTCGTGCAGCGAAATCTCCTGACTGCTCATTGTCTTCGTCTTCCTCCCCTTGCCGCGATGGCATTCTAACCCATAATATAGGTCAAATTCACTGACCTACAAAACGAATTTCTCGTCACATCCCCGTTTCCAAAGGAAATCTTTTCGGGCATTAACTCTGTTGCGCAAATCGGGCGGCGACAGGAAACGGTGCAAACGAATGGATTGGGACAAGCTAAGAATATTTCAAGCCGTGGCCGATGCGGGCAGCCTGACCCATGCCGGAGACAGGCTGCACCTGTCGCAATCCGCGGTGTCGCGCCAGATTCGCGGCCTGGAGGAATCGCTGAATACCACGCTTTTCCACCGCCACGCGCGCGGACTGATTCTCACCGAACAGGGTGAGCTGCTGTTCGACGCCACCAATGCCATGGCCAAGCGCCTGGAGGCGGCCACGGCGCGAATCCGCGACAGCGAAGAAGAGGTCTTCGGAGACCTGCGGGTGACCACCACCACCGGCTTTGGCAGCCTCTGGCTGGCCCCGCGCCTGCCCCGGCTTTACGAGAACTACCCGGATCTCAAGATCGACCTGATGCTGGAAGAGCGCGTGCTGGACCTGCCGATGCGCGAGGCCGACGTGGCCATCCGCATGAAAGAGCCCAGCCAGGCCGACCTGATCCGCCGCCGCCTGATGAGCGTGCGCATGCGCCTGTTCGCGACGCCGCAATATCTGCGCGCGCGCGGCACTCCGACCGCCATCGCCGACCTGTCCGCCCACCGTCTGATCTGCCAGAACACGCGCTCGGTTCAGGTTTCCGCCGGGGCGAAGCTGGTGCAGGAACTGCTGTCAAGCGGGGTGCTGTCTCTGCTGACCGTAAACAGTTACTTCGGCGTTCTTCAGGCGGTTCTGAACAATCTGGGCATCGGCGTTCTGCCCGACTACGTTACCGAAATGTCCGACAACCTGGTGCGGGTCCTGCCGGATGTGGAATCGACCGAAGTGCCGGTTTTCCTGGCCTACCCGGAAGAACTGCGCCAGTCCAAACGCATTGCGGCATTCCGGGACTTCGTGATGGACGAAATTTCGAAGCGCAAGAAAAAGACCGTCGTTCAATGACTTGTGCGTTTCTGCGCAAGCCATGTCGTGGCTGCATAGCGGCAATGCAGCGCATTTTGTCCATTCCGTCTTGAACAGGCGGCTCAGCCCCCCTACATGCAGCCCGACGCCGATGATCGAGGCGACTCTTGTCGGCGTCACCTCCCTGTTGGACTTGGCCGGGCTTCTGCCCGGCCTTTTTTTTCAGACAGGCGCAAGACACTGCGCTCCGCTTGCCGACCAGCCGGCATTTCAAGGCTCGGTCAGTGGCTGCAATGCCCAGCCACTCACGGCGGCAGGCGCCTTCTCTGCGCGCGCAGGAAGGCCCTGTCGGGGCTGTTTCCCGACAGTTCGATCGCTCGGTCATACGCGTGTCTGGCCTCCCCGGCACGGCCGGTCTCGGCCAGGAATTTCGCGCGCGCCGCGTGAAACGGCTGATACCCGTCAAGCTCGGCTTCGAGCGTTGCAAGCTCCTCCAGGGCCACGTCGGGCCTGCCGGCCTGCCCCACGGCAACTGCCCGGTTCAGCCGAACAACCGATGTCGGTTCATGTGCGAGAAGGCTATTGTATAGCAGCACGATCTGGGTCCAGTCGGTCGCCCCCTGACCTGGCGCCGAAACATGCAGCGCGCTGATTGCCGCCTTGATCTGGTACGGCCCCGGCCGCGCCATGAGCACCGCCGCATCAAGATGGGCAAGGCCTTCAGCCGCCATTTCCCGGTTCCAGCGGGAGCGATCCTGGTCTGCCAGGGCAACCGACATCCCGTCTGGCGAGATACGCGCGCCACTGCGCGCATGGGTCGTCAGAAGCAGCGACGCCAACCCGAGGATTTCCGGCTCGTCCGGGCAAAGTGAATTGAGCATCTTCGCCAGATAGATGGCCTCGTCGCACAGGTCGGGGCGCTGAGCTGTCGCGCCGGCACTGGCGACATGGCCTTCATTGAAAATCAGGTAGATCACCGCCAGAACCGAGCCCAGCCGCTCTTCCCACTGATCGGGCCCCGGCACGGCAAAGGGAATGCCGGCCCTGGAAATCTTGCCCCGGGCCCGGCTCAGGCGTTGTCCCATCGTCGTTTCCTTGTCGAGAAACGCGCGCGCGACCTCGGCCGTGCTCAAACCGCCAAGCGTTCGCAAGGTCAGCGCGACCCGGCTCTTGCGATCGATCGCCGGGTGGCAACAGGTAAAGATCAGCCGCAGTCTTTCGTCGGGAATCTCGGGAGCCTCGGCATTGGCGGCCTCCTCGTCCAGGCGGGCCAGGCGCTCCAGTTCCGGCTGGCGCGCCCGGAAACGCTGCCGGCGACGTATCCGGTCGATGGCCTTGCGCCGGGCCACGCGCAAGAGCCACCCGTGCGGGTTGGCCGGCAGGCCCGATCGCGCCCAATGCACAACTGCGCTTTCGAGCGCCTCCGAAAACGACTCTTCGGCCAGTTCGAAATCGCCGAGACCTGCGATCAGCGCGGCCAGCAACCGCCCCCGATCTTCACGCACGAGCCTTGAGATCGCCGCGTCGATCGTGGGAGCGGTTGTCATCCGGGGGGCCTAGTTCGAATAGTCATCCGGGCTCAAGACCGGACGAACTTCGATGGTGCCGTACTCGGCGGTGGGGATCATCGCGGCATATTTCAGCGCTTCATCCAGATCCTTGCAGTCGAATATGTAGAACCCGCCCAGCACTTCCTTGGTTTCGGCAAAGGGGCCGTCCATGGTTTCGGTTTTTCCGCCACGGATGCGAAGCGAGGTTGACTGATCGGTGCCGTGAAGGGCATCGCCGGCAACGAACACACCGTCCTTCTTGTAGGTTTCGGTCGCGTCGAAATAGCCTTTCATGAAGGCCTCGAATTCCGGCGTCCCCGGCTTGGGGCCGGCATTCGGGGCAGAGTAGATCAGGGCCATGTATTGCATGTTGTATCCTTTCATGGATTGGTCGAGTGTCGCGCGTCATGCGCCTTGTTGGCAAGCGTCAGCCTGCAAATTCCCTGGCGAGGATCGCCACGATGGCGATCAGCATCGCCAGTTTGGTGCCCAGCGAGCCGGCAATACGCGCCGGCGCCGCCGGCCGCGCCGGATCCAGCCCGAACGGGTGCACAAGACGAGACACCAACAGAATAGCCCCGCTGGCATGCAGCCAGGTCGCGCCTGCCCCCGCGGCTTCGGCAAGCGCCAGCAGGATCAATGCCAGCGGGACGTTTTCTTCGAAATTTCCGAAGCGGCGCATCTTGATCTGCAAGGCCGTATCACCGCCGCTGCCAAGCGATACACCTGTCTTGCCTCGGTGAATGCTCACCATTACCGACAGCACCAAGGCCAGTACCGCCAGCAGGACGGCGTAGAGTGTTGTAATCTGGAAGGTCATGAATTCCCCACGTTTTTTGTTCCGGTATTCATAGGACGAACGGCCTGCGCGAATTTCGACACCGTGTTTGAAATTCTTTTTTGCCCGGCAAGGGTTCACGGCCGGCCACGGGTTTCTTGCGATTTTTTCACATTCATGTATCGTGATGCGTGAACGTCGCGCCAGCAGGAGCCAGCAGGGAGAGCCCCCGAAATGAACTTCATCCGCAACATCCTCGCCCTTCTCGGGCTTGTTCTGGTGGGGCTTGCCATCTGGCTGGGTCCGACGCTCTACAAGTACAAGAGCGCGTTCGACGGCTTCGACAGCCAGGCCTATGCCACCTACCGGAACATGATGGACCGGGTGGTGGAAACCGGCAACGCGGCTGCGGCGACGGTGTGGAAGGTCAAGGTCAACAGCGATCTGAGCTTCGAAGACGTGGACAGTTCGATCAAGCAGGTGGCGATCGACCGTAACATCAAGGGCGTGGGCGAACTGCCGCTGGGCGATCAGGTCGCGGCGATGACCGGCAAGCCCTGGCGCAAGCTGAAGATCTACCTTTACTGCAACCCGCTGACCGCGGCCAAGATGGTGGAATACGACATCGCCTATGCCGCCTATCTGCCCTGCCGCGTGTCGCTGGTCGAAGATGAAAACGGCGATCTGTGGATCACCACGCTGGACATGGATGCGATGATCCACGGCGGCCGGCCGCTGCCCCCGGAACTTCTGGCCGAAGCGCAGAACGTGAAGGAAACCATGCTCGACATCCTCAACCGCGCCGCCGAGGGAGATTTCTGATCGCCGCCCGGGTGCAGCAAAGGCCGCGGGCAAGCGCACGGGCGCGGGCAACACGGGTGCGGGCAAGGGCCCGGGGAGTCTGGTGATGGACGCAAGACGGCAGCGAAACTGGCGCGCGGGCGACCTGTTCCTGGTGCCGCAGGCCGACGGCGGCCATACCGTGGCCCAGGTGATCACGCACGAGTTGATGGCGATGAACTCGGCGCTGTGCGCCTTCACGCTGCGCCGCGCCAGCCCGCAGGACCCGGTAGGCCCGATCCGGAACGACGAGGTGGTTTCGATCCAGTTCGTCACCGTGGAACTGCTGGATTCCGGCGAATGGCCGACCGCCGGCAACACCCGCCCCGTGGTCCCCGCCAGCGCGCTTGACATCGAGCGCAAGCGCGCCACGCATTTCGCCGGCACCAGCGTCTGCGGCTCGGGCGTGATCAGCAGCTTTCTCAATGCCTGTTTCGGGCTTGAGGCCTGGGATGACTGGGTGGACCCGCAGATGCTGGACAAGCTTCTGGTGGACCCGGCCATGAAGCCGGCGCTGGTGGTCTACAAGAACGAGCGCCCGGTGAACTGATCCCATGATCCGGGCACAAAACCCGGGGAGGCGAAGCCCGGCGAACCGAAACCCGCGCCCCGCCCCCCCGGAAGCTGACGAAAAACGGGCGGCGGGAAGCAGGCGGCAAAAAGCAGGCGACAAAAAACAGGCGGCGCGCGCACCGCCTTCCGGCAGCGCCGCGGGACCGCGCGCGGGGACCGGGTGCGCCCCCCGCCGCGCCCCTGCCGCCTGCCCCTGCCGCGCCTCCCTGCCTCGCTCGCTGCCGTGCCTTGCTGCCGCGCCACCCTCTGCCGCGCCACCCGCCGCGCCCCTGCCGCGCCCCTGCCGCCTGCCCCCCTGCCCCCCTGCCACGGCCAGGGTCGGCGAGAATGTTTCAGCGGCTGAAGCGTG
Organism: Paracoccaceae bacterium; assembly: GCA_026984895.1. Lineage (GTDB taxonomy): Bacteria > Pseudomonadota > Alphaproteobacteria > Rhodobacterales > Rhodobacteraceae > JAJRUE01. Next base: position 3,043 of record JALSRF010000157.1, on the reverse strand, counting down.
TGTGAACAGGTGTCATTTGCCGATCGGATTGCCTTGCCTCTATTTCGCCGGACATCGGAACAAGAAACATGGGACCTTGATCGTGCAACAATATCAGATCGACATCATCCGCGGCGTGCACCTTCTCGCGCTGGCTCTGGGTCTTGGCACGTCGATATACCTCGACCTGCGCATCCTCAGCCGGTTCCGCCGCCCTGTCAGCACCGGGCTGCTGGCCGAATTTCACCGCATCCACCGGCTGGTCTTTGTCGCGCTCGGGCTGCTGTGGCTCAGCGGGCTGGCGCTGATCGGGGTGCGCACCGGTTTCGATCTTGCCACCTTCAGCCCCAAGCTCTGGCTCAAGCTTGGCGTGGTCACGCTGCTCAGCCTCAATGCGTTGCTGATCGGGCTGGTCGTCATGCCAACGCTGGAACGCCTGGAAGGCGCGCCGCTGGGCGCCTTGCCGCGCTTCAAGCGCTGCCTGCTGGCGCCCATTGCGGCGGTGTCGATCTTTTCCTGGCTGGCGGCGCTGGCGCTCGGATCGTCCAAGCAGTTGAAAATGTCCAACTGGGACATGCTGATCCACCTGTTCCTGCCGGCCTTTGCCGCCATCGTGCTGATCACCGAGCTTGTGGCGCTGCTGGCCCCGGCCCCGGCGGCAGGCGCCCCGCGGCGCGACCGCCATTGAACGGGCGCCATTGAGCAGGGGCCATTGAGCGGGAACAGCGCCGGTTTCAGGTCGCCCTACCCAAGCTGGCCGAACACCTGCTCCCGATGATAGCGCAAAAACGCCGGGTGCGGGTGGTGGCGCGGATCGCGCGGCAGGATCAGCCTTTGTTCCGGCGCGATCAGGCGGCGCGCGGTTTCCCGGGGCACCTTGTTGTGCGAGATCAGGATGCGCATGTCCTCGCCGACCGAGATCAGACCCCGGTCGAACATCCAGTGCAGCGTTCCCGACAGCGCCAGCCCGTTGCGCACCACATCCGGGCCGCCATCCTTGACCGGTCGGATATGGGCCGCCTGAACCTCGGGGCGGCCGCCGCCATTGCGCAGCATCAGCCCCGAGACGGCGCACCGGCCCCCATAGGCGGCCTTGACCATGCGGGCAAAGGCGGCGTCGCGCTTCTTGCGCGAGGTCAGGACGGTTTCGCGGTCGCCGGCGCTCCCGGGCGGCGCGAACCCGCCCGGCGCCTCGGCAAAGCCTGCCGCCCGAAAACCTGCCGCCCGCTCGCCCGTTGCCTCCGGCAGCGGCCCGTCGCGCGGCAGGCTGTCGGCGCTTTCAAGCGGTGTCAGACCGGCATCGACAATGCGCGAAAACGTCAGCGGGTCCAGCCGGCGCACCGCCGATGTGTTCGCCCCGCCCGAGATCGGGCGCCCGTCCTCGCCCCGCAGGCAGGCCTCATAGGCGCGCCCCAGCGGATCGGCCCGGGGCACCACCTGTTCGAAGTCCAGCAGGCTGCCCAGATCGAGCACCGCGAAGTAATGCGCATCCATCGTCGGGTCCGCCACCACGTCCAGCAGCTTCTGCACGCCGACATAGCCGAACGCCCCGGCGCGCCCTTCGTAGAAGATCACCCAGTCGCCGACTGCCTCGCGCACCATGCCCAGGTAGCGGCGCGGGAAATGATACAGCTCCCCCGGCTTGTCCTTGTAGATCGACTGCGGGTTCTGAACGAATACGGCGTGGCCCATGCCTGAACTGACCATTTTCCGCCCGCCGGCGCCAGGCCATATCTGGCCGGGCGCCGGCCTTTTTCGCGCCTTTGGCCGCGTGGTGAGGCACATCGACCCCTTCCCCCCCGCAGCCAAACGCTCTAAGGGATGCGCCAAGCATCAACCGGAAGACTGCCTGCTGCCATGTCTGAACCGAAGATCACCGATGAGCTGATCGCCGCCCACGGGCTTGCCCCCGATGAATACGCCGAGATCATCCGCCTGCTGAACCGCGAACCCACCTTCACCGAACTGGGCATCTTCTCGGCCATGTGGAACGAGCATTGTTCCTACAAATCCTCGAAAAAGTGGCTGCGCACCCTGCCGACCGACGGCCCGCAGGTGATCTGCGGGCCCGGCGAAAACGCGGGCGTTGTCGATATCGGCGACGGGCAGGCGGTGGTGTTCAAGATGGAAAGCCACAACCACCCGTCATACATCGAACCCTACCAGGGCGCGGCCACCGGCGTGGGCGGCATCCTGCGCGACGTCTTCACCATGGGCGCGCGCCCGGTGGCGGCGATGAACAGCCTGTCGTTCGGCGCGCCGGAGCATCCAAAGACCCGGCAGCTTGTGCATGGCGTGGTCGAGGGCATCGGCGGCTACGGCAACTGTTTCGGCGTGCCCACGGTGGGGGGCGAAGTGCGCTTTCACGCCGCCTACAACGGCAATTGCCTGGTCAATGCCTTTGCCGCCGGGCTGGCGGATGCCGACAGGATTTTCTACTCGGCCGCCTCGGGCGTCGGCATGCCGGTGGTTTACCTTGGCGCCAGAACGGGGCGCGATGGCGTCGGCGGGGCGACCATGGCGAGCGCCGAGTTCGACGATACCATCGAGGAAAAGCGCCCCACCGTGCAGGTGGGCGACCCGTTCACCGAAAAGCGGCTGATGGAGGCGACGCTGGAGCTGATGGCCACGGGTGCCGTGATTTCCATTCAGGACATGGGGGCGGCCGGGCTGACCTGCTCGGCGGTGGAAATGGGCGACAAGGGCGGCCTCGGGGTGCGGCTCGACCTCGATGCGGTGCCCCAGCGCGAGGAAAACATGACCGCCTACGAAATGATGCTGAGCGAAAGCCAGGAGCGCATGCTGATGGTGCTGCGCCCGGAAAAGGAGGCCGAGGCCCGGGCGGTGTTCGAGAAATGGGATCTCGATTTCGCCATCGTCGGCGAGACCATCGCCGAAGACCGTTTCGAGATCATCCACCAGGGGGCGTGCGTGGCCGACTTGCCGTTGCGCGCGCTTTCGGGCAGCGCCCCGGAATACGACCGCCCCTGGGTGGCCCCCCCGGCGCCCGCGCCGCTGACGGGTGCGCCGGAGGTCGATGCGATCGAAGCGCTGCGCGCGCTCA
>JALSRF010000156.1 GCA_026984895.1 Paracoccaceae bacterium | reverse complement strand
CGAAATGCGCTGACTGCAAATGCTGCCGGGCCGCCGAAACGATGGAGGCCAACACCATGGAGCCTGAGCGCGATGCCATCCTGATGCACCGGGCGGACAACGTGGTGGTGGCGCTTGGCGATCTCGGCGCGGGGCACCGGCTGGCCGAAACCGGCGTGGTGCTGCGCGAGGACGTGCGTCGCGGCCACAAGATCGCCATACGCGCCATCTCGGGCGGCGAAAACGTGCGGCGCTACGGGCAGTCGATCGGCATCGCCCGCTGCGCGATCGGGGCTGGCGCGCATGTGCATACCCACAATCTGGCCCCCGATCCGGCCCCCGATCCGGCCCTGGACCTGGCCCCGGACCCGGCCCCCGATCCGGCCCGCGCCCGCCGCCCCGCGGGCCTTGCGCCGGCCGAAAACCCGCTTCAGTTCAACGGGTTCCACCGAAAGGACGGCCGCGTCGGCACGCGGAACCATATCGGCATCCTGACGACGGTGAACTGCGCGGGCAGCGTTGCGCGCTTCATCGCCGAGGCGGCCGAACGCTCGGACTGGCTGGGCGAGATGACGCATGTGGACGGGGTGGTGCCCATCGTCCACCATTCGGGCTGCGCGATGGCGGGCGACGACGCGGGCTATCGTGCGCTGTTTCGCACGCTCACCGGCTATGCGCGACACCCGAATTTTGCCGCCATCCTGATGGTCGGCCTGGGCTGCGAGGTGATGCAGATCCCCGATCTGATCGGGGCCGGGCGCATGCGCGAAGACGACACCTTCCGGTATCTGACCATCCAGCAGACCGGCGGCACCCGGCGCACGGTGGAACGCGGGCTTGCGATCCTGCGCGAACTGGCCGAGGCCGCGAACCGGGCGCGCCGCGCCCCGGCGCCGCTGTCCCGGCTGACCGTCGGGCTGCAGTGCGGCGGTTCGGACAGCTATTCCGGGATCACCGCCAACCCGGCGCTGGGGCATGCCTCGGACCTTCTGGTGCGCCACGGCGCCACCTCGATCCTGTCCGAAACGCCGGAGATCTACGGCGCGCAGCACGTGTTGATCCGGCGCGCGGTCAGCGCCGAGGTGGGCAGGAAGCTGGCCGAGCGGATCGCCTGGTGGGAGGATCATGTGGCGCGCAACGGCGGCGAGATGAACAACAACCCGTCGCCCGGCAACAAGCGCGGCGGCCTGACCACGATCGTGGAAAAGTCGCTGGGGGCGGTGGCCAAGGCCGGCCGGGCCCCGTTGCGCGGCGTATACAGGTTTGGCGAACCGATCACCGGCAGCGGCCTCGTGTTCATGGACAGCCCCGGCTACGACCCCTGTTCGGTCACCGGACAGATCGCCTCGGGGGCCACCCTGATTGCCTTTACCACCGGGCGCGGCTCGGTCTCCGGTTTCAAGCCGGCGCCGGGGATCAAGCTGGCCACCAATACCCAGATGTACGAGCGCCTGCGCGAGGACATGGACCTGAACTGCGGCGACATCGTTACCCACGGGACAAGCATCGAGGACAAGGGGCGCGAGATATTCGATCTGATGATCCGCATCGCCTCGGGCGAACGCAGCAAAAGCGAGGCGCTGGGTTTTGGCGGGGCCGAGTTCGTGCCCTGGCAGATCGGTGCGGTGATGTAACAGTGGGTTCAACAACGAAGGACAGTAACTTGAGACTGAAGGGAAAAACCGCATTCGTTACCGCCGCCGGGGCGGGGATCGGCCAGGCGACGGCGCGCGCCTTTGCCGCCGATGGGGCCCGGGTGACGGCGAGCGACATTGACGGCGATGCGCTGGCGCCGCTGGCCGAAGAGGGGCTTGCAACCGAGGTGCTGGATGTCACCGACGGCGCCGCCGTGGCGGCCATTGCCGGGCGGCTCGGCGCCGTCGACATCCTGTTCAACTGTGCGGGGTTCGTGCACCACGGCACGATCCTGGAGTGCGACGAGGACGCGTTCGATTTCTCCATGAACCTGAACGTCAAGGGCATGTATCGGGTGAGCCGTGCCTTCCTGCCGGCGATGCTCGAGGCGGGGGGCGGCGCGATCATCAACATGTCCTCGGCGGTCTCCTCGATCATCGCCGCCCCCGACCGGTTCGTCTATGGCGCCACCAAGGCGGCGGTGATCGGCATGACCAAGGCGATCGCGGCCGATTTCGTGACCCGGGGCATCCGCTGCAACGCCATCTGCCCGGCAACGGTGGACAGCCCGTCCCTGCACGCGCGCATGCGCGCCATGGGGGACTATGAAACCAGCCGCGCCGCCTTCGTGGCGCGCCAGCCGATGGGGCGCATCGGCACAGCCGGGGAAATTGCCGCGCTTGCGGTCTATCTTGCCAGCGACGAAAGCGCTTTCGTCACCGGGCAGGCGCTGTGCATCGATGGCGGCTGGACCAATACCTGAGCGCGCCGGCAGGCCGGTGCGCCTTGGGGTCGTCGGCGCCGGGCTGATCGGGCGCGTCCATGCGCGGCTTGCGCGCGCGCTCGACGAGGTCGAGCTTTGCGCCGTTGTCGATCCCTCCGAGCACGCGAAGAACATCGTGCAAGGCACCAATGCAAAATGGTTTTCCTCGATCGAAGAGATGTTTTCCGCGGTGCCCGTGGACGGGGTGATCCTGGCCACGCCAAGCGCGCTCCACCTGTCCGGCGCCTTGATCTGCATCGCCCGGCGTTGTCCGGTGCTGGTGGAAAAGCCGCTGTGCCGGAGCGTCGCCGAGGGCGAAACGCTGCTGGCGCGCGCGCGCGCGGCCGGGGTGCCGGTTCTGACCGGCCATCACCGCCGCCACGGCGCACCGCTGCAACGCGCCAGACAGCTGATCGACGACGGCGCCCTGGGGCGGCTGGTCGCGTTTCACGGCAGCTGCTGGTTGTCCAAGCCCGACGATTATTTCGACGTCGCCTGGCGGCGCGGTGACGCGGGCGGGCCGCTGGCCATCAACCTGATCCACGATCTGAATGCGGCGCTGCACCTGATGGGCGATGTGGCCACCGTGCATGCCTTCGCCGCCCGTGCCGTGCGCGCCGGCCCGTGCGAGGATACGGCGGCGGTGCTCCTGCGGTTCGAAAGCGGGGCGCTGGGGACGCTGTCGGTCAGCGATACGGCGGTCTCGCCCTGGAACTGGGAGATGAGCGCGGGCGAAAACCCGGACTTTCCGCATGCCGGCGGGTCCTGTTATCGCATAACCGGCACCCGGGGCGCGCTGTCGCTGCCCGATCTCGTGTTGTGGCGCCATGAGCGGCCGGGGCGGGGGTCGGACGGGAAACAGGCGCCGGGCGCCGACGGCACACAGGCGGCCGGGGCGGCGGCCGGGCAGGGCCACTGGCTGGACCCGATCGGCGCGCAAGGCCTTGCCGTGGCCGTGCACGACCCGCTCCGCGCGCAGATGCGCCAGTTCGCGGCCGTGATCCGGGGCACGCAGGCGCCGCTGGTGCCCGGTGAGGAGGGGCTGCGCACGTTGCGCCTGCTTCAGGCGGCAAGGGAGAGCATCGAAACCGGCCGCAGCGTTGCCCCCGGCGCCCTGTGACTGCCCTGTGACGGCCCTGTGAAGTCCGTGACGGCCCGTGACCCGCCCCGTGACGCGCCCCGTGATGCGCCGTCGCTGATCCGGTCGCTGATCCGCCCGTGGCGCGCCGGGGCGTGCCGGGGCGTGCCGGTGACGACCCT
>JALSRF010000155.1 GCA_026984895.1 Paracoccaceae bacterium | reverse complement strand
CGCAAGGCCCTGGACGAGACCGCCCGATGAGGCCGCAGGAGGTCGAAAGGCTGGCCGCGCGTGCGATCCGGGAATGGGGCGGTGCGCGCCACCCGCTCAGGCTGGCAAGCGCGCGCGAAAACGCGGTGTTCGAAGCAGTGCTGAACGACGGGCGCCATGTGGCGCTGCGGCTGCACCGGGAAGGTTACCAGGGCATGGCCTCGATCCGCTCGGAACTGACGCTCCTGCAATTGCTTGACGCGCAGGGTCTGCGCTGTCCGGCGCCGGTTCCCACCCTGTCGGGGGCGCTCGTCGCAACGGTGGGCGGGCGCGTGGCAACGGCCGTGCGCTGGCTTTACGGCCAGCAGATCGGCACCGCGGGCCGTCCGCTGGAAGGCACGCCGGAACAGCAGGAGGGCCTGTTTCGCGGCCTCGGGCGCACGCTTGCCCGGTTCCACGCCGCCACCGACACGCTCAGCCTTCCGCAGGATTTCGTGCGCCCTTTCTGGGACGAGGACGGGTTGCTGGGCGACAGCCCGCTGTGGGGCCGTTTCTGGGAAAACCCGGCCCTCGGGGCAGACGAACGCGGCCTTCTGCTGGACGCACGCCAGAGCGCGCTTGACGTGCTGGCCGGGATGCGCCGCGACGGGGCGGACTTCGGCCTGATCCATGCCGATGCGCTGCGCGAAAACGTGCTGCTGGACGGGGCCGGCCTGACCCTGATCGACTATGACGACTGCGGTTTCGGTTTCCGGGCCCACGACCTGGGCGTGGCCTTGTCGCAGAACGATGTCGAACCCCATGCCGACCGGCTGGAAGCGGCCCTTTTGCAAGGCTATCGCGAAGAACGAGAGTTGCCGGAACACGCCGCCAGGCTGGTGCCGATGTTCACGATGCTGCGCGCCCTGGCCTCGTGCGGCTGGATCGTCGGGCGCGCCGATGCCCGTGACGAACGGCTGCGCCACTATGCCGGGCGGGCGGTTGCATGGGCACGGGCCTGGCTTGGCCGGGCATGAGGGCAGCCGGCGGCGACACGCCGCGAACGCGGGGCGACGTGGGGCGGCCTGGGGCGGCCTGATCAGACGACCACGTCCTGGGGCACCTGCTTGCCAACGCCGAAGACCCGCTTGTAACGGCGGATCTCGTCCTCGGGGCCCATGGCCTTTTTCGGATTGTCCGACAGCTTGACCGTCGGCCGGCCATTGGCGGAAACCGCCTTGCAGACCAGGGAGAACGGCGCCAGCGCGTCGTCTTTCGCCAGGCCGCGGAAATCGTTGGTCAGCAGCGTTCCCCAGCCGAACGAAACCCGCACACGGCCGGCAAACTGCTTTTGCAGGGCAATGATCTTGTCCACGTCCAGCCCGTCCGAGAAGATGACCATCTTGGTTTTCGGATCTTCGCCGCGCGATTCCCACCAGGCAATCGCGGTTTCGGCGCCGGTGGCCGGATCGCCGCTGTCGATGCGGATGCCGGTCCAGCCGGCAAGCCAGTCGGGAGCATTTTCCAGGAACTGCCTGGTGCCGTAGGTGTCGGGCAGGATGATGCGCAGGTTGCCCTCGTGTTCCTCATGCCAGTCGGCCAGCACCCGATAGGGCGCCTCTTTCAGTTCGGCATCGTCTCCGGCCAGGGCGGCATAGACCATCGGCAGTTCATGGGCATTGGTGCCGATCGCCTCGATATCGCGGCGCATGGCGATCAGGCAGTTGGAGGTGCCGACGAAACTGTCCCCCAGCCCCTCGATCATCGCCTGCACGCACCAGTCCTGCCACAGGAAGGAATGGCGCCGTCGCGTGCCGAAATCGGCGATGCGCAGCGTCGGGAAGGCGCGAAGCCGCTCCACCTTTTCCCACAGCTTGGTCATGGCGCGGGCGTAAAGAACCTGCAGTTCGAACCGCCCCAGCAGTTCCAGCACCGCACGCGAGCGCAGCTCCATGATGACGGCCAGAGCCGGGATTTCCCACAGCATCACCTCATGCCACGCCCCCTCGAAGGTCAGTTCGTACTGGCCGTCGCGTTTCTCCAGATGATAGGGGGGCAGCGAGATGTTTTCGAACCACTCCATGAAGTCCGGGCGGAACATCTGGCGCTTTCCGTAAAAGGTGTTGCCGCGCAGCCAGGTGCTTTCGCCCCGGGTCAGCGAGAGCGACCGCACATGGTCAAGCTGTTCGCGCAACTCGCCCTCGTCGATCAGGTCCGCGATGCGCACCGCGCGGCTGCGGTTGATCAGCGAAAAGGTCACGCTGGTATTCGGCCTGTTTCGAAAAACCGACTGGCACATCAGGAGCTTGTAGAAATCGGTATCGATAAGCGAACGGATGATCGGATCGATCTTCCATTTGTGATTGTAGACGCGGGTGGCAATATCCATGGCGGTCTTCCGGCTCCGCTCAGTCGAGCGCCACGCCGGCCTCTTTCATCGCGGCGCGGGCGGCGAAAAGCGATCCGTCCATGTCGATGGCACGACAGGCGCTTTCGATGACGCGAACCGAATAGCCCAGCTTCGCCGCGTCGAGCGCCGAGTAGTTCACGCAGAAGTCGGTTGCAAGACCGACAAGGGTCAAGGTGTCTATCCCGCGGCTGCGCAGGTATCCGTCAAGGCCGGTTGCCGTCTTGCGGTCGTTTTCAAAAAACGCGGAGTAGCTGTCGATCTGCCTGCGAAACCCCTTGCGAATGATCATGTCGGCGCGGTCGCTGTCGAGGCCGGCGTGAAAATCGGCGCCCGCGCTGCCCTGCACGCAGTGGCTGGGCCACAGGACCTGTGGACCATAGGCAAGCTCGATCACATCGAACGGCTGCCTGCCGGCATGGTTTGCCGCAAACGACGCATGATTTTCCGGGTGCCAGTCCTGGGTAAGGACAACCGCCTGGAAGGAACCCATCATGGCGTTGATTTCGTTCACGATTTCATCGCCCCCATCCACGGCCAGGGCGCCGCCCGGGCAAAAATCGTTCTGCACGTCGATGACGATCAGGGCTTCGGTATCGGGGCGCATTCGTCGGCTCCTGGTTTGGGCTGCCTCTTGGGTAAGGATGCGCGCGGCGTGCGTCAAGACGGGGGTTGCGGGGCCACGCATTCGGCAGGTATGCCGAACACCATGCATGTCGTTGCCGCTCTTTACCATTTCACGCATTTTGCCGACCCCGGCGCGCTGAAGGCGCCGTTGCTTGAACTCTGCCGGGAGGTCGGCATGCGCGGCACGCTGCTGCTGGCAAGCGAAGGGATCAACGGAACCATCGCCGGCTCCCGGCAGGGGATCGATGCGGTTCTTGCGCATGTTCGCGCCCTGCCGGGTTGTGCCGATCTGCACTGGAAGGAAAGCCGGGCAGGATCGATGCCGTTCAAGCGCATGAAGGTGCGCCTGAAAGGAGAAATCGTGACCCTTGGCCAGCCAGGAGTGGACCCGTGTGCGCAGGTCGGCCGCCATGTCCCTGCGCAGGACTGGAATGCGCTGATTTCGCAACCCGATGTTGTGGTGATCGACACGCGCAATGCCTATGAAGTGGCGATTGGCAGTTTCCGAGGGGCCATCGACCCGCATACGCGGGCTTTTCGCGATTTTCCCGCCTGGTGGGCGCAGAACCGCGACCGCTTCCAGAACAGGCGTATCGCCATGTTTTGCACGGGCGGAATCCGTTGCGAGAAATCGACAAGCTACCTGCTGGGACTTGGCGAAACGGAGGTTTACCACCTGAAAGGCGGCATCCTGAAATACCTGGAAGAAATTCCGCCCGAAGAAAGCCTCTGGGAAGGGGCGTGTTTCGTCTTTGACGAACGCGTGTCCGTCGGCCATGGGCTGGTCGAAGGCCGGCATATGCTGTGTCGCGCCTGCCGCCAGCCCATTCTGCCCGCAGACACGGCCCGGCCTCAATACGAACAGGGCGTCAGTTGCCATCTGTGTGCGGACAAGACCAGCGCGGCGCAAAAGGCGCGTTTCCGCGAACGTCAGAAACAGCTTGAACTGGCGAAAATGCGCGATGATGCGTAACTCGGCATGACAGACTCCCGGCAGTCTGGACCGGCCTGACGGCACGACATTTCATGCCTCCGGCGGGGATATTTTTACGAAAAAGAAACCAGTATGTCCGATAGATGGCTTGCGGAACAGGCTGGGAAGCCGATGGCCGTCGAAGAAGAAGCCGCCTCGCTCCGACTCCTTGGGGCGAGGCGTGCCTGCATCCTTCTTTTTCGCTGAAATATCCCCGCCGGAGGCATTGGCGCGGGCGGCAAAGCCCGCGCCCGCCGCGACGCGCACAGCGCGGCGCAAAACCTCTCAGAAGTCCAGATTTTCGACACTCAGCGCATTTTGCTGGATAAACTCCCGGCGCGGCTCCACCACATCGCCCATGAGCTTGGTAAAGATATCGTCCGCCTCGGCCATGTCTTCGATCTTCACCTGCAAAAGGGTGCGCGCCTCCGGGTCCAGCGTGGTTTCCCACAACTGGTCCGGGTTCATTTCTCCCAGCCCCTTGTAACGCTGCAACGTCAGACCGCGCTCGCCTTCCCTCAGAACCGCGTTCAGCAGATCGCTGGGCCCGTGGATCAGAACCTCGCGTTCCCTGCGGGCGAACCTGGCCGGGTCATCATAGATGTCGCGGGTTTCAGCGCTGACCGCCGACAATCGCCGCGCCTCGCCCGAACGCAGCACGGCGCCGTCCAGCGTGCGGATTTCCTCGACCCCGCGCAACACGCGCGAAAGCCGAATGCCGTGATCCTGGGTGATCCGCCCGGTCCAACCCTTTTCATATTCCGGCGCAACGAGATCCAGCCGCGCGGCCACCGCATCGGCGACCGTTTGCAGATCGTCGTCGGCCCTGCCGGCATCAAACGCCCCGCAAAGCGCTGCCTGTTCAAGGATGTGACGCGGGTAGTGCGTCGGGAAGGCATCGAGTATGCGGCGGAACTTCCTGGCGCCGTCGATGACGCGGGCCAGATCGGCGCCGGCAATGTCCTGACCATCCGGAAGCGACAGCACCGCGCCCTCGATTCCCTGTTCGATCAGATAATCGTCCAGTCCCGCCTGATCCTTCAGGTAGACCTCCGACTTGCCGCGCGACACCTTGTAGAGCGGCGGTTGCGCGATGTAGAGGTAGCCGCCTTCGATGATCTCGGGCATCTGCCGGAAGAAGAAGGTCAGCAGCAGCGTGCGGATATGCGCGCCGTCCACGTCGGCGTCGGTCATGATGACGATCTTGTGGTAGCGCAGCTTGGAGATATCGAACTCGTCACGCCCGATGCCGGTGCCAAAGGCGGTGATCAGCGTGCCGATTTCCTGGCTGGAAAGCATCCGGTCGAACCGCGCGCGTTCCACGTTCAGGATCTTGCCGCGCAACGGCAGAACCGCCTGGTTGTGGCGCGAACGTCCCTGCTTGGCCGAGCCTCCGGCGCTGTCGCCCTCGACCAGGAAAATCTCGCGCTTGGCCGGGTCGCGTTCCTGGCAGTCCGCCAGTTTGCCGGGCAAGGACGCAACATCCAGAGAGGATTTCTTGCGCGTCATCTCGCGGGCCTTGCGCGCCGCTTCGCGGGCCAGTGCCGCCTCGATCACCTTGCCGACGATCGTTTTGGCTTCCTGCGGGTGCTCTTCGAACCACTCGCCCAGCTTCTCATTGGTCAGGCTTTCGACCACCGGGCGCACTTCCGAGCTGACCAGCTTGTCCTTGGTCTGCGAACTGAACTTCGGATCCGGCACCTTGACCGACAGCACGCAGGTCAGCCCCTCGCGGGCATCGTCGCCGGTGAAGTTCACCTTTTCCCTTTTCGCCAGCCCCGATGAATTGGCGAACAGGTTCATGGTGCGCGTCAAGGCCCCGCGAAACCCGGCCAGGTGGGTGCCGCCGTCGCGCTGCGGGATATTGTTGGTAAAGGGCAGCACGTTCTCGTGGTAGCTGTCGTTCCACCACATCGCCACCTCGACGGTGATGCCGTCCTTTTCGCCGGAAAAGAAGATCGGCTCGTCCAGAACCGGGGTCTTGGAGCGGTCGAGGTAGCGCACGAACTCGCGCACGCCGCCTTCGTAGAACAGGTCGCTTTCAAGCGGCTCGGCCGGGCGTTCGTCGCGCAGGACGATCCGCACGCCCGAATTCAGGAAGGCCAGTTCGCGCAGCCGGTTTTCCAGCGTCCTGAAAGAGTAGTCCAGATTGGAAAACGTTGCCGTCGATGCCATGAACCGCACCTGGGTGCCGGTGCGCGCGCCGGCATCACCAACGATGCGCAGCGGCTCGACCGTTTCGCCGTGCTCGAACCGCACAACGTGCTCCTTGCCCTCGCGCCAGATGCGCAGTTCCAGCCAGTCGGAAAGCGCATTGACCACCGAAACACCCACCCCGTGCAGCCCGCCGGAAACCTTGTAGCTGTTGCTGTCGAACTTGCCGCCCGCGTGCAGCTGGGTCATGATCACCTCGGCCGCCGAGACGCCCTCTTCCTCGTGGATGCCCACCGGGATGCCGCGCCCGTTGTCGCTGACCGAAACCGAGGAATCGGCATGGATGATCACGGTTACGGCGTCGGCGTGGCCGGCCAGCGCCTCGTCAATGCCGTTATCCACGACCTCATACACCATATGGTGCAGGCCCGAGCCGTCGTCGGTGTCGCCAATATACATGCCGGGGCGCTTGCGGACAGCCTCCAAGCCCTTGAGAACCTTGATGGAATCGGCGCCGTATTCTTCCGGCTGCTGGGCATTTTCTGCCATGCGGAAAATCCTGTGTTACTTGCCGGTATTTTTACAAGATTTGGGGGAGAGTGTCACGCGCTCTACACCAAATATGGTGTTCACGCGGGCAGTTTGCAACAGTGCCACATGCCGGGTCGGATATCGTGAAACGGCCATCCTCGCCGGGGGGCGAAAACCGGGGCACGGCCGCATCCCCGACAGCGGCGCCGGGGGCGGCGACCACGCCCGGACGGCCACGCCCGGGCGCCTGCCCTGCCCCATCGGAGCCGGGGTTGCGCCGTTCCCGTTTCCCGCCCGCGCCTGGGGCGCATCGCCTCCTGGCCCGGATGCCGGAACGCCGGTTTCTCAGCCCTGACGGATGTCCGAGGTGCCGGCGGCTTCGCCAACCTCGAAAAACTGCGCCCTTTCGCCCAGTTCGTCAAACAGCTCGCGCCCGGTGCCGGTCAGGAACGCCTGGGCGCCGAGCGCGCAGATCTCATCGTAAAGCGACGCGCGGCGGTCGGCGTCGAGATGGGCGGCGACCTCGTCCAGCAGCAGGATCGGCGGCGCACCGAAATCCTCGGCCAGCGCCCGGGCGTTTGCCAGGATCAGCGAGATCAGCAGCGCCTTCTGCTCGCCGGTCGAACACTGGCGCGCCGCCACCCCCTTGGCAGCATAGACCGCCTGCAGGTCGATGCGGTGCGGCCCGCTCAGGCTGCGCCCGGCGGCCATGTCGCGGCGGCGCCCGGCGGCCAGCGCCCGGGCAAGCGTGTCCTCGTCTTCGGCGATGTCCTGCCCTTCGGGCGCGCTCAGCGACAGTTCGGCACCGGGAAAGGCGGTGGTCGCCCCTTCCAGGGCCCGGGAAACCCGTAACAGCGTCAGGCGGCGGTTGGCCATGATCGTGGCGCCGGTGCGCGCCATGGTCGATTCAAGGGCGCGATACCAGGCCGCGTCAGAGACCTGATCGCGCAGCAGGCGGTTGCGCTCGCGCATGGCCTTCTCGTAGGCCAGCATCGCATCGCCATGCGCGGGCTCGAACGACAGGGTCATCCTGTCCAGGAACCGCCGCCGCCCCTCGGCGCCTTCCAGCCAGAGCCGGTCCATCGCCGGCACCAACCACAGCATGCGCACGATGCGCCCCAGCGCCAGTTGCGGCGCGGCCTTGCCGTCGATGCGGGTTGCCCGCGCACCGCCCTGCCCGGCGCCGGTTTCCACCTCGTGGTGCTGTTCCAGGCTTTCGAGAAGCGCGCTGACCTTCCAGCCCAGCCCCTGCGGCTGGCGCATCAGGTCGTCGGCCCGGGCACGCCGCATCCCGCGCCCGGGCGACAGCAGCGAGAGCGCCTCCAGAAGATTGGTCTTGCCCGCCCCGTTGGCGCCATGGACCGCCACCGGGCCGCCGCCAAAGGCAAGGCGCGCCAGGCGATACGATCGGAAATGGGATACCGTCAGTTCATGAACGGCGAGTGCGGCCACCTGTCACCCCTTCCCGGCGCTGGCATGGGCGCAACCGGTCGGCCCGCGCGCCATCACACGCGCATCGGCATCACAAGGTAGACGGCGCTTTCGTCGTCGCCCTCGCGCACCAGGGCCGGATCGCCCGGCTGATTGAACATGAACACCGCATTTTCCCGATCGATCTGGCTGGCGATTTCCACCAGGTATTTCGCGTTGAAACCGATCTCCAGGGGCTCGTCCGCATAGGCCACGCCCAGTTCTTCCTCGGCGGCGCCGCTGTCGGGAGCATTGACGGAAAGCACCAGCCGGTCGTCGCCAATGGCCATCTTCACCGCCCGCGAACGCTCTGAAGAGACGGTGGCCACCCGGTCCACCGCGCGCGCGAACTCGGCGGCATCCACTTCCATCCTGCGGGTGTTGCCCTGCGGGATCACGCGCGAATAATCGGGGAAGGTGCCGTCGATGACCTTCGAGGTGAGGGTGATCCCGGGGCTGGCGAAACGCAGTTTGGTTTCCGAAACCGAAACCGCGATTACCTGATCGTCGTCGTCAAGAAGCTTGCGCAGTTCGGCAACCGTCTTGCGCGGGACGATCACCCCCGCCATGCCCTCGGCCCCTTCGGGCAGCGGCGCATCCACGCGCGCAAGCCTGTGTCCGTCCGTTGCCACGCAGCGCAGGGTCTGCCCCTGGGCGCCCGAGGCGACATGCATGTAGACGCCGTTCAGATAGTACCGGGTCTCCTCGGTTGAAATGGCGAATCTGGTCTTGTCGAACAGCCTGCGCAGCACCGGTGCCGGCGCGGAAAAATTGGTATCGTAGTCCGAGGTGGCCATGATCGGGAAATCTTCCCGGGGCAGCGTCGCAAGCGAAAAGTTCGACCGCCCGGCCTCGACCACGAGGCGCCCCGACGTGCCGTCATCGGTCAGGCTCACCAGCGCCCCGTCGGGAAGCTTGCGCGCGATCTCGTGCAGCGTCAGGGCCGAAACCGTGGTCGCCCCGGGGCGCTCGACCTGGGCGGGCGCCTTGTCCACCACCTCGATATCCAGGTCCGTGGCACGGAACGTGGCATCGTTGCCTTCGGCCTCGATCAGGACATTGGCCAGGATCGGAATGGTATTGCGGCGCTCCACGACCGATTGCGCCTGGGTCACCGCCTTCAGCAAGTCGCTGCGTTCGATACTGATCTTCATGTCCCACTCCTGCATGTGCCGGGGCGGCGAATGTAGCCCATTCGCCGGGCGGCTCAATGGTTTTCTTGGGAATTTCTGCCGAACGCCCGATAGCGTCAAGCGCAATGGGGCGAAAGATCAGGCTTCGAGGGCACGGCGCAACAGTTCGATATCGTCGGCAATCTGCGCGTCGCGCGCCTTCAGTTCCTCGATCCGGCGGACCCCGTGCATGACCGTGGTATGGTCCCGCTTTCCGAAGCAGCGCCCGATCTCGGGAAGCGAACGGGTGGTCAGCTGCTTGGCCAGATACATCGCCACCTGCCGCGGGCGGGCGATGACGCGCACCCGCTTGGGGCCCAGCAGATCGGACAGGCGGATGTTGTAGTGTTCGGCGACCTTGCGCTGAATCTCTTCCACCGTGACCTTGCGATCCGAGGCGCGCAGGATGTCAGACAGGCAGTCCTGGGCCAGGTCCAGAGTGATTTCGCGCCCGACAAGCGAGGCGAAGGCGAACAGCCGCATCAACGCCCCTTCCAGCACGCGCACGTTGGTCGAGATGCGATGCGCCAGGAACTCCAGCACGCCGTCTTCGATGACAAGATCCGGGTATTGTTCGCAATAGCGCTCGACCTTGTCGTGCAGTATCCCCAGGCGAAGTTCGTAGTCCGTCGGATGCAGGTCAACCACCAGTCCGCATTGCAGGCGCGACTTGATGCGTTCCTCCATGCCCTTGATATCGACAGGCGCGCGGTCGCCGGAAATGACGATCTGCCGGTTCTGGTCGAGAAGCGCATTGAAGGTATGAAAGAACTCTTCCTGGGTGCCGTCCTTGCCGGCAATGAACTGCACATCGTCGATCATCAGCACATCGACGGAACGAAACAGCTCCTTGAAGCTCATCATCTGCCGGTCGCGCAGCGCCATCACGAAGCGATACATGAACTGCTCTGCCGACAGGTAGACCACCCGCAGTTCCGGGCTTTTCTTCTGCAACTCCCAGCCGATGGCATGCATCAGGTGGGTCTTGCCAAGGCCGACACCGCCGTAAAGGAAAAGCGGATTGAACGAGACCTCGCCGCCCTCGGCCACGCGGCGCGCAGCAGCATGGGCAAGCTGGTTCGGCTTGCCGACAACGAAACTGTCGAAGGTGAAACGCTTGTCCAGCGGGGCCCCCGGAAGCACACCGTTCCTGCCTGCCGCGGCCTGCGTCTTTGCCGCGCTTTGGGCGCGCGCGGTGACGGCCTGGGTGGAAGAAGCGGCGCCATAGGATATCTTGTCCACCTCGAAGGCCAGGCGTTCGGCCGGGACGCCGCTCAGGGCCAGCTGGTTCAGTATCTCGTCGCCGAAATTGCGCGACACCCAGTTCCCGATGAAGTTCGTCGGCACATGCAGGGTTGCGATACCATCGCGGCAGTTGCCTAAACGGACCGGCTCGATCCAGGTCTTGTAGTTGTTCTCTCCCACATTCCGCTTGAGCGCCTCTTGAACACGTCCCCAGGTGTCTTCTGTCATTTCTCGACCCAATTTCTTGTTTTTCAAGACTGGCGCCAGGCCAGCCCCCGGAACTTCCATCCACCCTGAAAGCCCCTGTGCCCGTCTTCGTTCACATCCCCCTCGAATCCCTCTGCCACATTGTAGCAGGCCACCCGGATGCCGTTTTCGGCACAGACCCGTGCGGTTTCTTGCGCCGCAGCCAGGGACCGCACCCCGGACCGGCACAGGAACAGCAGTTTGCCCGGGATCTCATCCCCAAACGCCCCAAGCAACTGTTCCCCGAATTTCGGGTTGACGGACATTCCCGGATAGGTCGCCCATTCGACAAAAATCACCGAATGACCAAGTTCCGAGAGATCGGGAACACCGACAAAATTCCATTCTGCCTGCGTCCTGACATCAACCAGCCGGGCGTCTTTTTCCGTTTCAAGAATGCCCCAGGCAGCCGGTGGCGTAACCTCGCCAACGCCCGGGACCACGCCCGCGCTCATCAATTGTCCCCCAAGACGACGTGAATCGCAAAGGAAAGCTAGCAAGCCGAAAAGGGAGCGCGCAACCGATCTTCACGCTTGACTCAAACTTTGTCGCACCGAATCTTTCGTGCGCCCGGAAATGTGTTCTGCGCTCCACAGAACCCCGGGTCCGAAACGACAAGGAGCGCACCCGCAAGGGCACGCTCTCTTTTTGCGTCTGTCCACAAGGGTCCCGGCCCGGACGCGCCCCGGGGCCCGCGGGCCCGTATCCGGCCGGTTCAGCCCAGCGCCTTCACCCGCGAGGCAAGGCGCGACATCTTGCGCGAGGCGGTCTTCTTCTGAAAGACGCCCTTGGTCACGCCGCGCATCAGTTCGGGCTGTGCCCGGCGCAGGGCCTCGGCGGCGGCCTCCTTGTCGCCCGAGGCAATCGCTTCTTCGACCTTGCGCAAGAACGTGCGGATGCGCGACCGGCGCGCCTGGTTGATCTTGAAGCGGCGCTGGTTCTGGCGCGCGCGTTTCTTTGACTGAGGCGAGTTTGCCATGGCGTATCGTTCCCGCGTTTGGGCTGGAGTAAATCTCGAAGCGCGCTTCTAGGCTTTCACCGTCGGCGAGTCAACGCCCGCCGCGCAAGTTTTTCCGCCTACCTGTCGCGGAACTGCGGCTCGCGTTTTGCCAGGAATGCCTGCATCCCCTCTTTCTGGTCGCAGGTCGCGAAAAGCGCATGAAAGACGCGGCGTTCGAACAGCAAGCCTTCGCTCAGCGTGGTTTCGTAGGAACGGTTGACCGCTTCTTTCACGGTCATCGTCGCCAGCATCGACTTTTCGGCGATCTTCTGGGCCGCGCTCATCGCCTCGTCCATCAGCTTTTTCGCCGGAACGACCCGGCTGACCAGCCCCGAACGCTCGGCCTCTTCGGCCTCCATGAAGCGGCCGGTCAGGTGCATGTCCATCGCCTTCGACTTGCCGACGAAACGGGTCAGCCGCTGGGTTCCGCCGATGCCCGCGACAACGCCAAGGTTGATCTCGGGCTGGCCGAATTTCGCGGTATCGGCGGCGATGATGAAATCGCACATCATGGCCAGTTCGCACCCGCCGCCAAGGGCATAGCCGGCCACCGCCGCGATGATCGGCTTGCGGACGCGAAGGATGGCATCGCCCTCGTCGGCGAAGAAATTGTCCATGTACATTTCGACAAAGGACTTTTCGGACATTTCCTTGATATCCGCCCCCGCGGCAAAGGCCTTGTCCGAGCCGGTGATCACGATGCAGCGCACCTTGTCGCTTCTTTCGGCGTCCTGCAGGGCCGCCACCAGCTCGCCCAGCATCTCCGAATTCAGCGCGTTCAGCGCGTCGGGACGGTTCAGGCGGATGAGGCAGACATTGTCAGAGGTTTCGACGATGATCGTTTTGAAGGCCATCGGGCTCTCGTTTGCTGTTGCGAACCGCGAAACCCTTAACATCCCTGCGCCGCTGTTCAAGCTATCTTTGGCATTGCGCACAATGGAAACTGGACCGGCCCGATTGCACCAGCCGCCGGATTCTGCCTTTGCAACCGGGGGTTTTGCAGGCTTCTCCCTCGCGGCCGTAGACACGGAACTGGTGTTGAAAATATCCCAGTTCGCCATTGGTCCGGCGATGGTCGCGCAGCGAAGAACCGCCCGCATCGATGGCTTCGCGCAGGACAGCGCGAATCGCACCGACCAAGTGCGAAATCCGCCGGCGCGAAATCCGCCCCGCCGCCCGGCGCGGGGAAATGCCGGCGCGATGCAGCGCCTCGCACACGTAGATGTTGCCCAGCCCGGCAACGATTCGCTGGTCCAGCAGCGCCGCCTTTATCGGCGTCCTGCGCCCCGCCAGCCGCCCCGCCAGCCAGTTTTCGTCGAACCGGTTGCCCAGCGGCTCGGGGCCCAGGCGCGCAAGCAGCCGGTGGTTTTCAAGCTGCGCCGTCGGCCACAGATCCATGGTGCCGAAACGGCGGGCATCGTTGAAGGCGACGCGCCCGCCATGCCCCGGCTGCGGGTCGCCGGGCGCCGGTTCCATATGCAGGATCACATGGTCGTGCTTTTGCGCAACCGCCCGGGCATGAACAAACCCGCCCGCGGGCGCGCCGCTGACCAGCACCCGCCCGGACATGCCCAGATGCACGATCAGCGTTTCGCCGGTGGACAGATCGCCCAGAATGTATTTCGAGCGCCGGCGCAGGCTTTCGATGCGCGCGCCCTCCAGGCGCTCCTTCATGCGCGCGGGAAACGGCCAGCGAAGCCCGTCGCGCCGGACCTCGGCCCGCAGGATGCGCCGCCCGGTCATGGCCGGTTCCAGTCCGCGACGCACGGTTTCCACTTCGGGCAATTCCGGCACGGTCTCCTCCTTTGGCGTCCTTTGGCGGGCGCGTGGATTGTATCGCCCCGCCAGAGCCATATAAGAGGGGGGCGATCGCAACAATGGGCAAGGCGCAATGGTCGATTCTTCGGGGTCTTCGGGAAAATCCACGCATTTCGGCTTTCAGGAGGTCGCCGAAGAACAGAAGGCCGGCATGGTCCATGGCGTGTTCACCAACGTGGCCAGCAAATACGATGTCATGAACGATGTCATGTCGATCGGCATTCACCGGCTCTGGAAGGACGCGATGATGGACTGGCTGGCGCCGCGCGACAGGCAGCGCCTGCTGGATGTCGCCGGGGGCACGGGCGATATCGCCTTCCGGTTTCTCAGGCGCGCACCGGGTGCGCGTGCCGTGGTGCTGGACATGACCGAAAGCATGCTGGCCGAAGGGCGCAAGCGGGCCGAAGCCGGCAAGCTGGCCGACCGGCTGGACTGGGTGGTGGGCGATGCGATGGCCCTGCCGTTCGAGGACAACAGCTTCGACGTCTACACCATCTCGTTCGGCATCCGCAACGTGACCCGGATCGACGACGCGCTGCGCGAGGCATTGCGCGTCCTGCGTCCGGGGGGGCGGCTGATGGTTCTGGAGTTCAGCCAGCTGCCCGATGCGGGCCTGCAGAAACTTTACGACCTGTATTCGTTCAACGTCATCCCGCGCATGGGAAAGCTGATCGCGGGCGACCGCGACAGTTACCAGTATCTGGTGGAATCGATCCGCCGGTTCCCCGATCAGGAAAGCTTTGCCGCGATGATCCGCGACGCCGGGTTCGAAAACGTGAAATACCGGAATCTGTCGCTGGGCATCGCGGCGCTGCATTCGGGCTGGAAAATCTAGATGCGCGGGCCCCACAATCTCTGGCGTCTGATCAGAACCGGCGCGACCATGGAACGCACCGGGGCGATGCGGGTTGCGCTGGATGCGATGCATGCGCCGCTGTCGCTGCGCATTGCCGCGCGGGTGCTCGGCTGGCCGTTCAAGTGGCTGGGCTACAAGGGCGACCCGGCCCTGCCGCCGGTGACGCGCGCCCTCACCGCCCTGGGGCCGGCCTATATCAAGTTCGGGCAGATCCTTTCGACCCGCCCCGACGTGGTGGGCCAGCAACTGGCCACGCAGCTTCAGGTGCTGCAGGACAAGTTGCCGCCATTCGCGCGCGCCCTCGCGGTTCAGACCGTCGAGGACGAACTCGGCCATCCGCTTGGCGCCATGTTCTCCGAGTTTTCCGAGCCGGTCGCCGCCGCCTCCATAGCCCAGGTGCACAAGGCACGCCGCGCCGGCGACGGCTGCCCGGTCGCCGTGAAGGTCCTGCGTCCGCGAATCGAACAGGCGTTCCAGAAGGATATCGACGCCTTCTATTTCGCGGCGTCGGTCATCGAATTCCTGTCGCCAGCTTCGCGTCGGCTTCGGCCGGCCGATGTGGTGGCCCATTTCGAAGGTGTGGTGACCGGCGAACTGGACCTGCGGCTGGAGTCATCCTCGGCCGCCGAATTTGCCGAAAACACCAGGGACGACGAAGGCTTCCGGGTGCCCCGGGTGGACTGGCAGCTTTCCGGCAGGCGCGTGATGACGCTGGAATGGGGCGAAGGCATACCGATCCACGATCTGGACGCGATCGCCGCCGCCGGTCACGATCTGCGGGTGCTGGCGGCGCGGGTGCTGGGGCTGTTCCTCAGCCACGCGCTCAGGGACGGCTTCTTTCATGCCGACATGCACCAGGGCAACCTGAAGGTGGCCGAAAACGGCGACATCATCGCGCTTGATTTCGGGATCATGGGCCATATCGACGACTATACGCGCCGGGTCTACGCGGAAATCCTCTACGGGTTCATCCGGCGTGACTTCAAGCGTGTCGCCGAAGTGCATTTCGAGGCGGGCTACGTCCCGGCGGACCGCGACGTCGATGAATTCGCCCGCGCGCTTCGGGCCGTGGGCGAACCCATTTTCGGCGCCCGCGCGAACGAAATCTCGATGGCGCATCTGCTCTCTTACCTGTTCGAAGTGACCGAGCGGTTCGGCATGCAGACGCGCACCGAGCTGATCCTGCTGCAGCGCACCATGGTGGTGGTCGAAGGGGTCGCGCGTTCGCTTGATCCCGATATCAACATCTGGGATGTGGCGCGGCCGATCGTCGAACGATATATCCGGGAAAATATCGGGCCTGCGGCGCTGATGCGCGACCTGGCGCAGACCGCGCGCGTGCTGTCGCGCTTCGGCCCGCGTCTGCCGGCGCTGGCCGAGGCCGCGCTGGTCAACCTGTCAAGGGACGGCGCGCCGCCGCCGGAACGTTCGGTGCGCCGACCGCTGGCCTATGCGCTGCTGGGCGGGGCAGTCACGGCCGCGGCGATCTGGCTGCTGGGGGCCTTCTGAGCGAAAGCGCGGCCAGGGCGGCCAGTTCGCGCTCCTGCCCTTCGCGGCAGGCCGGTTGCCCGCGCTCGGCCTTCCAGAGACAGTAGGCCGCCATGCGCCAGTGGAACCAGGGCAGCAGTCGTTCCAGACGCCGGCCGACCTCGCCGTCGCCATAGGCGGCGAGCAGGGCCTCAAGCGGGGGCGCGCGCCGCCCGGCATCGCCATAGAGCAGATGCATCGCCGGCGACAGAAAGATCGCAAGGTCTTCGCAGGCGTCGCCGATGGCCGGGCATTGCCAGTCGATGAAGGTCACGCCCGAGGGCGCGGCGATGATGTTCCCGGGCACCGGATCGCCATGCAGCAATACCGGCCGGACCGCGGGCAAGTCGAAGCCGTCGGGCATCTGCCGGCGGATCCGTTCGGCCTGCCGGTCATCGCACATGGACAGCATTGCCAGCCCCTGCCGCTGCAACGCGGCCGGCCCGCACGCCAGCCGGCGCAGCCCCGGCGCCGGGGCCTGCCGATGCAGCCGGCGCAGCGCCCTTGCCCCGGCGACCGAGGCGGCCGGCATGGACGCGCCGGAAACGTGACGATAGACGAGACACGGCCCCGACCCGGTGGCAAGGGTCGCCACCGGCTCCGGCGCCAGCCCGGTGCCGGCAAGGTGCTT
>JALSRF010000154.1 GCA_026984895.1 Paracoccaceae bacterium | reverse complement strand
CGCCCAACCACATAGCCCCGACAGCGGCGTTTGAAAAGAGGCGCGGCGTTCACTCGTCGCAGGGCCAGGCGGCGCTTTCGGAGGCAATCGCCGGGTGGCGCATCTCGCTTCCCGGGGCGATGCCAAGCAACGCCGCCATGCCGCCATTGATTTCCAGCACGAACTGCACCCCCTCCCCGCCGGGGATCGGCGTCAGATCGCCGGGCACGGCATTTTCGTGCACCGAAACCACGCGCCCGGTTGCGTCCGCAAACAGCATGTCCAGCGGAATCAGCGTGTTCTTCATCCAGAACGCCACCCGCTGCGGGTGATCGTAGACAAACAGCATGCCGCTCAGCCGCGGCAGGTGCTTGCGCCCCATCAGCCCGCGGGCGCGCCCGCGGGCATCGTCCACGACCTCGACCCGAAAGCGCGCCTGCCCCCAGTTTCCGCGCAGGCCGAGCACATCGGGCGTGCACCGGCCACCGGCCCCCGCGCCCGCTGCCGTGCCCTCCGCCGTGCCCTCCGCCGGGACAAGGCCCGCCAGCAGCGTCAGAAGAAGCGCCAGAACACGCGCCGCCGATACCGGCCCGGCGGACGTCGGGCGCGCGCTTCCGGGCCCCGCACCGACCGGCCCCGCACCTTCCGGCCCGGCGCCGACTGGCCGCGCGCCATTCTGGCGGGGGCCGACTGGCCGCGCGCCGTTCTGGCGGGGGCCGTTCTGGCGGGGGCGTTGCGGCCCGGGGGATGTCGTGCGGCCCAAAGTCAGTCTCTTGTCGCCCAGTCCCATGCGGTCACCGAAGAGGCCATGCGCCCGCGTTTTCCATCGACCACCTTGATACCGATCGCTTCGCCCGGTTGCAAATCGGCAAAGCCGGACCGGCGCAGCACTTCCACATGCACGAAAATGTCTTCGTTCGAGCCGAAGACATTGGCAAAACCGTATCCCTTGCCCTTGTCGAACCACTTGACGCGGGCCGGTTGCAGCGGCACGTCGGCATCCGATATCGCCCGGTCCCCGTCCAGATCGTCCAGCGGGTTGCCGGCGATGTCCACCGGCGGCTCCACCAGATGCACCTCGGTCGCCTGGATGCCGCGCGCGGTGTGCTGCACGCTCACCTCGACGCCGGCATTGTCGGCAATCGAGCTCTGCCCGAAATTGCGCAGCACATTGGCGTGCAGCAGGATGTCGGGACCGCCTTCGTCGGCAACCACGAACCCGAAGCCCTTTACAGGGTCGAACCACTTTATCCGGCCGCGCAGGCGGCGGATCCCCTTCTCGTCAACCATTGTCTCCAACCGGCGCTGTTGCTCCATTCCCTGTCTTGATTTGCGCCGGTTTCGGGCGCCGTTTCAAGAAAAAAGAACAGCCCGCCCGAAAACCGCATCGCAAACGGCGATGGCGCGCGGCCGCGCGGCGCGGCCGGGCGGATCGGGCTCTCAATCAGGGATTGAGCCTCTGGATGTCCCACGGCGCCCCCGGGCCGGCGCGGCGCCAGCGAAACCGGTCGTGCAGGCGAAACTCGCCGGCGGCCCAGAACTCGAACTCCAGCGGCAGCACGCGATAGCCGCCCCAGTAGTCCGGGCGCGCCGGGTTCAGCCCGTGCGCAAGCTGCGCCTTCGCCACCTCGGCCA
The DNA here is from genome assembly GCA_026984895.1 of Paracoccaceae bacterium. Taxonomy (GTDB): domain Bacteria; phylum Pseudomonadota; class Alphaproteobacteria; order Rhodobacterales; family Rhodobacteraceae; genus JAJRUE01. The sequence goes on along the minus strand of JALSRF010000154.1, from coordinate 2,037 downwards.
GGAGCGCCGCCCGGGAGGCGAGCGGGCGCGACTGTTTCGAGGCCCAGGCGCCGATGCGGCTGCCAAGCGGGCGGCTGCGGTAGTAGGCATCAGACTTTTCGGGGCTTTCGCGTTCGACCGTGCCGCGGATGCGCACCTGGCGGGCGAGGGTCTTCCAGTGAAAGTTCATCGCCACCTTGGGTTGTGCCTCGATCTCGCGCCCCTTGCGGCTTTCGTAGTTGGTGAAAAACACGATGGCGTCGTCCTCGATGGCCTTGACCAGAACGGTGCGCAGATTCGGCAGGCCGTTTTCATCTACCGTCGCCAGGGCAACGGCATTGGAATCACCCGGCTCGCTGTCCTGCGCCTCGGCCATCCAGGCCCGGGTAATGGCAAAAGGATCGTCGCCTGCGAAAATGCCCTTTCGGTCGCTCATGTCGCCCCTCCTGCCGGCTGTTGCTGGACACCGGCTTAGCCCCCGGCGCGCGCCCCGGCAAGGGGGGCGGCACGGGGGGCGACACGGGGGGCGGCAAGGGGGGCGAAGCACGCGGGCCGGCACGGGGCCGGCATGGGGGCCGGCATGGGGGCCGCCGGCGCGCTCTTCGCCGTTCTTGAAGCGGACGCGCCTTTGGCCTAAAGGGATGGGAACGCGAAACGGGGCGCAGGGGACAAAGATGACTTCGAAACTCATGGCCGGCAGGCGCGGCCTTGTCATGGGGCTGGCAAACGACCGGTCCATCGCCTGGGGCATCGCGCGCGCCTGTGCCGATGCCGGCGCCGAACTGGCGTTTTCCTACCAGGGCGAGCAGTTGAAAAAGCGCGTGCTGCCGCTGGCCGAGCAGCTGGGCTCGGGGCTGGTGGTGCCCTGCGACGTGACCGACGCCGACTCGATCGATGCGCTGTTTGCGCGGCTTGCCAGGGAATGGGGGCAGATCGATTTCCTGGTGCACGCCATCGGATTTTCCGACAAGAACGAACTGCGCGGGCGCTATGTCGATACCAGCCGCGAAAACTTCCGCATGACGATGGACATCTCGGTCTATTCCTTTACCGCCGTCTGCCGGCGGGCGCTGGAGATGATGGCGCCGGGGGGGGCGCTCCTGACGCTGACCTATTTCGGCGCCGAGCGCGTGATGCCGCATTACAACGTGATGGGTCTGGCCAAGGCGGCGCTGGAGGCGAGCGTGCGCTACATCGCCGAAGACGTGGGCCGGGACGGCATCCGCTGCAACGCGATCTCGGCCGGGCCGATCAAGACCCTGGCCGCATCGGGGATCGGCGATTTCCGCTACATCATGAAGTGGAACGAATACAATTCGCCGCTCCGGCGCAATGTGAACATCGACGATGTCGGCAAGTCCGCGCTTTACCTGCTGAGCGATCTGGGGTCGGGCGTCACCGGCGAGGTGGTGCATGTGGATGCCGGCTATCACGTCGTCGGGATGAAGGCCATCGACGCCCCGGACATGACCCTGGAGAAAGACTGATGAACGACCGCCTGCCCCACGAAAAGGGATTTCACGTCAGCTGGGACCAGTTGCACCGCGATGCCCGGGCGCTGGCCTGGCGTCTGGACGGACAGGGCCCCGATGCCGGCGCCTGGAAGGCGGTTGTGGCGATCACCCGCGGCGGCATGGCGCCGGCGATGATCGTCGCGCGCGAACTGGACATCCGCATGGTCGATACCATTTCGGTGAAGTCCTACAACCACCAGACCCGGAGCGAGCCGCAGGTGATCAAGGCGCCCGATGCCTCGGTGGTGGGCGACGGCAGCGGCATACTGGTGATCGACGATCTGGTGGATACCGGCCGCACGCTGGAGGTGGTGAAGGCGACCATGCCGCGCGCCCATATCGCCACGGTCTATGCCAAGCCCAAGGGGCGCTCGATGGTCGATACCTTCATCACCGAGGTCAGCCAGGACACCTGGATCTTCTTTCCCTGGGACATGGCGTTGCAATATGTGGAACCGTTTCGCGGCACCGACTGAGCCCTGGCCCTGCGGCGCGCCTTCGGCGCAGGATGAAGGCCGCCGCGCCGGGGCGCGGCGGGCGCTGC